>CALDQK010000721.1 GCA_937911525.1 uncultured bacterium | reverse complement strand
GCCGCCGCCCGCCGCGGAGCCGCCGCCGGCGCGCGCCCCACGCGACGAGCCTCAGGCTCCCGTGGAGCCGCCCCTCGCGGAGCCTCCGCCCCAGCCCGAGCGGCCTGAACCCCAACCCAGCAGCGAGCCCAGCAGCGAGCCCAGCCGCGAGCCGGCCGGCGGCGCGTCGGACTACGGCAAGCAGCTCCTCGAGGCGCACCGTCGCGTGGCGGTGGCCTTCTACAGCGGCGGCGAAGTGGGAGCGGCGCTCGAGCACTTCCGGCGGATCGACGCCCCGGCGCGCGAGCGGCCTTGGCTCGAGCGCTACGCAGGACTGACCGAGGCGACCCAGCGCTGGGTCATGAGCGAGAGCCTCGAGGAGCGCGACCGCAACCAGGCGGGCCTGATCAGAGAGCTGCGCGAGCGGATCCAGGAGGCCCAGGGGCGAGGCGGGGCGGCCAAGCTCGTGCACGAGTGGGCGCGCTCCCTCCAGGGGCTCCTGGCCCTCCAAGGGCTCGCGACCGCCTACGTGCGCAGCCCCGACCCCGAGCGCGTCACGCACTACTACCTGACCCTGCGCAAGCTGCTCGGTCGCGAACGGGCGGACGAGCTGGTCAAGAGCCCCTTGGAGCTGCCCGAGCTGCGCGCTGGCGTGCGCGGCAGCGTCGTCAACCAGGACCTCCGCCAGACCCTCGAGCGCGTCCCCGAGCTCGCCCGCACGCTCGGCAGCCAGCTCGCCACGCCCCAGGGCCAGGCGCGCTACGTGACGCTCCTGGTCCAGCTCGTCGAGACGGTGGACCGCTGGCCGGAGGAGGTCGGCCGCCTCGTGGAGGACCCTCAGGTCGAGGGCCTGCCCGCGCGCCCGCGCGAGGAGCCCTTGGCCGGCATGATCAACGCCTGCCTGGAGCGAATGGAGGGTGTCCGCTCGGCGGCCCGAGGGCGGGCGCGCTGGGAGGCCCTCCGCCAGGCCGTCGGCTCGGCGCTGCTCCTGGTCAGCGCTCGCCGCCTGATCGAGGCCAAGCTGCACGGACAGCTGCTCGCGGCGATCGGCAGCAAGTCGCCCGTGGCGCGCTTGCTGCGCTTCGAGTTCGAGCCGGCGCACCAGCTCCTCGAGCGCCTGGCGCGCCAGGGCGGACCTCGGATGCTGGAGCTGACCGCGGCGATCGCCGCCGAGTTCGGGCCCCAGCGCGACGGCTTCGCGCGCTTCCGGCTGGTCCCCTACGAGAAGAGCGCCGGCGCGCGCCTGCGCGGCGTCTGGATCCGCGGCCCGCGCCCGCCCAAGAAGGGCGTGCTGCGGACGGGCGACGTCGAGGTCGAGGTCTCGCGCCGGAGGATCACGGTCGGGGACGACTACCTGAGCCTGCAGAAGACCAACAAGGCCGACTTGATCTTCGAGCCGACCCGCGACGGGCTGTGGGCCTCGGGGGACAACCTGGAGGCGCCCAAGCGGCTGGGCTGGTCCCCCCGTCCGCCGGGGCGCCTCGAGCTCGACATCCCCAAGACCCGCAAGCTCGAGGTCGTGGCGCTGCGGGAGATGGGCGCCAGCGACGCGGACCTCGTCCGCCAGTGGGGTCAGCTCTTCGGCACGGCGCTGGGAGAGTGGTTGCGCAAGCGGCTCGAGACGCCCAAGCGCGAGGACCTGCGCGGAGACGGGGCGCGGGGCGATCGCGGCGGCCGCGGCGGCCGCTTTCGGTGAGCAAGGCGCGGCCGCCCAAGGCGACCCCTGAAGAGGCCGCGCGCTTCGTGGTCGGTGTCCTGCGCGAGGCCGGCCACGAGGGGCTCTACGCGGGCGGCTGCGTGCGCGATCGCCTGCTCGGGCGCGTCCCCAACGACTACGACGTGGCGACCGACGCCGAGCCGGACCAGGTGCAGGGTCTCTTCAAGCGGACCCTCGCGGTCGGCGAGCAGTTCGGGATCGTGATCGTGCGCTACCGCGGCCAGCAGATCGAGGTCGCGACCTTCCGCACCGACGGCGACTACAGCGACGGGCGCCGCCCCGACAGCGTGGCCTACACCCGCTCGCCGGCCGAGGACGCCCAGCGGCGCGACTTCACCGTCAACGGGCTCTTCTTCGACCCGATCGCCGAGGAGGTGCGCGACCACGTCGAGGGCGTGGCCGACGTGATCGCGGGGCGGATCCGCGCGATCGGCGACCCGCGCCAGCGCTTCAGCGAGGACCGGCTGCGGATCCTGCGCGCCCCCCGCTTCGCGGCCGTGCTCGGCTTCCGGCTCGAGGAGGAGACCGCGGCCGCGGGCAAGGCCATGGCCGGCGAGATCGCGAGCAGCGGGGTCTCCCCCGAGCGGATCCGGGTCGAGCTGCTCAAGCTGCTCAAGTGCCCCGGGCGCGCCCGCGGCTGGCGCTGGTGCCGCGAGCTGGACCTGCTGCCGGTGGTGTTCGCCAGCGCCCCGGGCGCGGTCGCGGGCGCCGAGCGGGCCGAGCGGGCCCTGGCCGAGCTGCCGGCGAGCCTCAGCGCCGAGCAGGTCCTGGGCCTGCCCTGGGCGGCGGCGCTCCACACCGCCTCGCTGAGCGAGGCCGAGGCGACCCTGCGCGCCCTGCGCTGCTCCAACAAGGAGCGCGAGGCGACCCTGCGCCTGCTGCGCGCCCTCGAGCAGGCGCGCGAGTTCCCCCGCCTGACCCTCAGCGCCCAGAAGCGCCTCCTGCGCCAGGTCGACCCCGCGGAGCTAGCGCTCCTGCTCCGGGCGACCGAGCTGGCGCACGAAGGCGACCTGCGCGCCTACCGCCAGCTCCAGGCCCGCCGCGCCGCCTTCGCCGAGGAGGTCGGCCCGGCGCGGATCGACGCCAAGCCGCTCGTGATGGGCAAGGACCTCGGCAAGGCCGGGATCAAGCCCGGCCCCGTGTTCGGCCGCGTGCTGCCCCTGGTCGAGGAGGCCCAGCTCGAAGGGCGGGTCCGCACCAAGCAGGAGGCGCTGGCGCTGGCCCTGGAGCTGGCCCAGCAGGTCTGAGCCCTCGGTCTCTGGGAGAGGTCGGGAACCTGGGGAGCGCTTCGCGCGTGACGGAAGGGTGCGCCACCCCGTCTTGCCCGTGCTCCTGCTCCTCTCGCTCGCGCTGGGCGCCTGCGCGCTCCTGGTCTGGGCGCCCCAGGCCCCCGGCGGGGAGGGCGCAGGGAGTAGTCGCAACCCGACCCACGCGGAGGGCGAGCGCGAGCGGGTCGCCGCGGCTGCGGTCCCCGCGGTCCCGCAGAGCCTCTCGGGCGGGCCTCCCAGCCGCGCAGCGGTGGCGACGACCACCAGCGCGGGGGTCGCGGCGCTGGCTAGCTCTCTGCGCCGCGCGAAGCTCGAGGTGACGCTCTTCTCGGGTCGGCTGGAGCCCGAGCAGGGGCGAGTGCTCCGGGGTGCCTCTCTGGCCCAACAGAGCGTGTGCGTCGAGCTGCGTGCCCGGGGGCAGGTGTGGCGGACCCACACGCAGTCGGGTCGAGCCTGCTTCGAGCTCTCTTGGCCGCGCGCGGAGCCGGTCCTCGACTACGAGCTCTGCGCCTGGCTGGGAGCGGACCCGCGGGTGCGCGCCCAGCGCTCGGGTTGGGTCAGCGGTGAGCGCCCTCGCCGCGCGGCCTTGGAGCTGATCCTGCGCCACCCCCTCGAGCTGGCCTTCAGCGAGCCCCTCGCCAAGGCTCGGGTCGAGCTCGTGCGCCTGCCCGAGGCCGGCGGCCTCCGAGTCGTGCGGACCTGGGGCGAGGGACAGCGCGTGCTGCGGGACGAGACCCTGCCCGCCGGGCGCTACCGAGCGATCGTCGCCGGTGTTCGGCCCGAGAGCGATCAGCAGCTCTTCGCCGCCGCCGAGTTCGAGCTACGCGATGGCGCGCCCGCCCGGATCGAGCTCGCGCTGGAGCCCTTCGCCCAGCTGGTGGTTCGGATCGAGGGACCCGGCGGGCGGCCGCTGCTGGGGGCCGTGGACCTGCGGAGCGCGACGCTGGGCGACTGGACCCACGACTGGCGACCGGTCTCGGAGCGGGGAGGGGTCCTGACCTTCGCCGATCCCGACGAGGAGGATCAGCCGGACCCGCCGGAACCGACGCCGCTCTCGGGCCGCGACATCGCCGTGGAGCCCGGCGAGGCGCTCGCGCTCGAGGTCCCGCCAGGGAGGTGGCGCCTGTGGGCCGCGGGCAACGACCACGACCCGGACCTGGGGGCGGTCGAGCGCGAGCTGCGCCTCGCCCCAGGGGAAACGCGCGAGCTGACGCTCCGGCTGCCGGCCTGCCCGCCCCTGCTCGTGCGCTGCGACGGGGACCTCGGCGAGAGCGATGTCTTGCTCGAGGCGCCCCTGGGGACCTCGCTGCGCTGGGTGGACGAGCGGACCCTCTCCCTGCACGGCCTGCCGGAGGGGGCGCCGGCGCGCCTGGCGCTCGCGGACGAGGGGGACGAGGGCGAGGGGCGCTGCGGCCAGGTGTTCCTCCGCGGCGGGCAGGGGAGCGCGCTGCTGCGCTCAGGTCCTCCGGCTCGGGTCCGACTCGAGGCGCCGGGGCTCGAAGCCTCGGAGCTGGCGCTCCGGCTCGACCTCGGCTGTTCTCCCCTCGAGCAGGAGCTGCCGCCCCCGGCCATGCTGTGGCGAAACAGCGCCGAGCTGCCGGGCGCGCCGCGCGCGGAGGGAGCGCGGGGCTACGTGCTGCGCGGCCTCCAGCTGGCGGGCTTCGTCCCCGACGTGTTCCTGCCCGGGGCCGTCGACGAACGCGAGGACGGCGGCTGCGGGCTGATCCTGATCCCAGGGGCCTATCGCGTGACCCTGGGCGAGCGCGACCTGGCCACCCTCCACGTGAGCGCGGGGAGCGAGCTCTCGCTACCCCTGGACCTCTCGCCGGGGGACCGCGCCCTGCTCGGCGCCGGCCGCTGAGGGCGGCTCGCGCCGCGGCCCGCACAGCACGGCGCGCAGCAGGATCCGCTCCTCGTCGTTCAGCTCGGTCTGCTCAGGCGCGAGGGAGACCACGACCGGGGCGCCGACCTTGGGCGTAGCCTCGATCCGGTCCCAGCCCAGGCGAAGGGTCGACTCGCGCTCGGGGTCCCTGAGGCTCAGGGCGTAGGCCCGCAGCGCGGCGCGGGTGCCGCTCGGGGGGTAGCCCTGAGCGCGGGCGCGCTGCGCTGCGCTCAGGACCGAGCGCGGCTCGGGTCCGGCCTCCGCCACGAGGTCCTCGGCGCCGAGCTCGTGATAGCGCAGGTCGAGGGCCTTGAGCTCCAGCCAGGCTCGCCGGGCCTGGGGCCACTCGCTCGGGTCGAGCCCCTGGGCCAGGGCCCGGAAGCGGCGCGCGCCGCGGCGGCCGAGGCGCGCGCGCAGGGCGGCCTCGTCCAGCGCGCTCTCGGGGCTCGGCTCCCAGGCGGGGGCCAGCTCCTCGACCAGGGCGTTGACCTCGCCCCA
>CALDQK010000720.1 GCA_937911525.1 uncultured bacterium | reverse complement strand
GAGGCCCGAGAGCAAGAGGCCCGAGAGCAAGAGGCCCGAGAGCAAGAGGCCCGAGAGCAAGAGGCCCGAGGGGGTCCATGCTTCTGAGAATGGGGGGTCCAAGCAACCGCCAGCGAAGCACGAAGCAAGAGAGGTCCGCGAAGCAAGAGAGGCCCAGCGAAGCAAGAGGCCCAAGGGGGTCCATGCTTCTGAGAATGGGGGGTCCAAGCAGCTGAGAACCGCCAGCGAAGCGCGAAGCAAGAGAGGGCCGCGAAGCAAGAGAGGGCCGCGAAGCAAGAGGCCAGCGAAGCAAGAGGCCAGCGAAGCAAGAGGCCAGCGAAGCAAAAGGCCAGCGAAGCAAGAGGCCAGCGAAGCAAGAGGCCAGCGAAGCAAAAGGCCAGCGAAGCAAAAGGCCAGCGCAAAAGCCAGCGAAGCGCAGCCGTCCAGGAGCCTCAGCCCTCGTGCCTCAGAGGATACGACGTTAGGCGATCGGGTGCGCCCAAAGTGGTCCGGACCCCGACGACCCAGAGCCCCGCAGCACACGATCGCCGAGTCGTAGCCGGGCCCAAGATGGGGGGGTCTGGGGGGGGCGCAGCCCCCCCCAGAATCACAGCCCCCCAGAATCACAGCAAAGCGCCCCGGCTAGGCCGGGGCGCTTTGTGGAAGGAAGGAAGGTTGTCGCGCTCGGAGGGCACCGGGTGCTCTCGAATGAAGCTCGAGAGCGATTTGGAAGGAAGGAAGGAAGGAAGGAAGGAAGGTTTGGTGCCGCTCCTCTTCGCTTGCTGACCTCTATTGCATGCTCGGTACCACTCGAAGCGCAGACGCAAGTCACGCACGCTCCGTGGCGGCCGAGTCGATCGGCGCGCTCGTTTCACCAAGACTGGGAACAAAGGTCCCTTTGCGGCTCAGATTCGCCCCTCGTGAGACGTTGCCGCGAGACCATGCAGCCAAAGGGGTTAGATAGCCCCTCTGCTCAGGTGCCCAAATCTGCGATCTCTTTGACCGCGGTCGGGGCGTCCGAGAGGGGCAGCGGACCCAGATACTGGAGGGCCAGCTTCGCCAAACGGCGGGCGGCGGGGAGGTCCTCCTCGCGGAGGGCTGTCTGGACCGCGGTCGCGAGCTGCTCGCTCCTCTGACGGCGCAGCTCCTCGACGAGGCTGGGGGGGTCGCTCTCCCCGCGCTTCTGGAGGGTGAAGAGCGCGAGGTGCACGGCCACCACGTCGAAGTCGGTGGGCCAGAGCACGTGATCGGGGAAGTGCTCGATGTCGGCCAGCTCGCGGTTGGTCTTGGTGCCGAGCGCCTCGCCCAGGTGGCGGAAGTGGACCAGGTTGTGGGCCGCGAGCGCAGGGCGCCCCTCCCAGCCGAGCTCCTGGCGCTCTCCGAAGATCAGGTTGCTCGTCAGCTTGGTCCGGCCGTCGATCGTGCCGCGTAGCACGTTGCGGTTGTCGAGGAACACCGAGTTCTGAATCGTGAACCCGCTGTTGCGGGAGCGGATCGCGTCCCAGCAGTCGGCGAAGGCGGACTGCTCGATCTCGAGCTTGCTGCCCTTGGCGAAGATTCCCCGCTGGCAGCCGGCGAACACGCTGCTCTGGACGTGGGCCACGGAGTCCTCGAGCGCCAGCCCGTGGTAGGAGCCCGCGAAGTGGGCCTGGACGACCTCGACGTCGTCGCAGCCGACGACTCGGATCCCGTCGCCGCCGTAGGCCGCCACGGTCAGCCCCTCGATCCGCACGCTCCCGGGCTTGTAGAAGCGGAGCGAGTTCTTCTCGTCGCTGTCGAGGAGCAGGCGCGTCTTGTGCGGCCCCTTGCCGCGCAGGACGACGCTGGTCGGCTTCCAGAGGGTGACCGCGCGCTCCAGCAGGTAGACGCCCGCGCCCAGCTCGATCACGACTCGCCCGAGGTCCTCGTCGTGGTCGAGGTCCTCCAGCTCGTTGGTGTCGCGCTCCTCGCCGTCGTCGTACTCGGCGATCGGGTCGGGGTCCTCGCTCTCCTTCGGCGTGTCGGGCGAGACCACGCCGCGGCTGGCGTTGGCCCAGCTGGTGTTCACTCGCGGCGGGTCGTCCCCGATCAGCTCCTCCACGATCATGGTGGGGATCCAGAACAGGCAGCCCTGCGCGAAGGCGAGCGCGAGCGCGAGGACCCCGAGACGGAGCAGACGTGAGGAGGGCTTCGACATGGACAACCTTTGCGGGCGAGGCCGCGCAGTCTAGCCCTGAGCCTCCCCATGTCAGGGGTGATTTCGCCGGCTTCGCCTGGAGAGCCTGAAACGACCCGCGGACCTGTAAGATCCCGGCCCCTCGCACCGGAGGGAGCCGCGAGGAAGGTATGAGCGAGACCACGAAGCAAGGAGAGACGCTCGTCGAGCTGGTGGGGGTGGAGCGCAGCTACGCCTTCGGCGAGACGCAGGTGCGAGCCCTGGCCGGCCTCGACCTCACGATCCAGCGCGGCAGCTTCGTCGGCGTGATCGGTCGCTCGGGGAGCGGCAAGTCGACGCTGCTCAACGTCCTGGGCGGCCTCGACCAGCCCAGCTCCGGCCAGGTCCTCGTCGACGGAACGCCGCTCCTGGGGCGGAGCTCGGACCAGCTCGCCGCCTATCGGCGCACGACGGTCGGGTTCATTTTCCAGTCCTTCAACCTGGTCCCCCACCTGACGGCGCTCGAGAACGTGGCCCTGCCCCTGCGCCTGGCCGGAGAGCTCAGCCCCAGCGCCCGGCGCAAGCGCGCCCAGGAGCTGCTCGAGCGGGTCGGCCTCGGCGAGCGCACGGGCCACCGCCCGAGCGAGCTCTCCGGAGGTGAGCGGCAGCGCGTCGCGATCGCGCGCGCGTTGGCCAATGACCCCAGCCTGCTCCTGGCCGACGAGCCGACCGGCAACCTCGACTCGCGCACGGCCCAGTCGATCATGGCCATGATCCAGTCGCTGCACCGCGACGAGGGGCGCACGATCGTGCTCGTCACCCACGACACCCATCAGGCCGAGACCTACTGCGAGCGCGTGATCGAAATGGCCGACGGCAAGGTCAAGGACGACCGGCGCGGCGGCAAGTCAGGCGGGGTCGAGCCCGTCCAGGAGGCCCTCGCTGGCGAGGCGCCCGCCGACGCGGAGAGCGACTCGTGAGGCTGGGCGACGTCGCCAGCTACGCGCTCCAGAACCTCCGCCGCCGCCCCCTCCGCACCGCGCTCACGGTGTCCGGAGTGGCGGTCGGGGTCGGCACGCTCGTGATGCTGGTCTCGCTGGCCTCGGGCCTGCAGCGGATCATGTCGAGCCAGTTCGACCGGGCCGAGCTGGTGACCCGGATCTCGGTCGAGCGCAAGGGCCGCGGGCGCGGGATCCGCGCGCTGCTCAACAACAAGGACGAGGGCCCCGAGGGTCCACCCCTGACCGACGCCGCGATCGCGGGCTTCCGTGAGATCCCGGGGGTGACGGCGGCCTACCCCGAGGTGGCCCCGATCCTCGGCCTGGAGGCCAACGAGCGGATCGCCCCCGTCGCGGCCAGCGCGCTGCCCGTCTCAGCGCTGGAGCCGACCTACCCGCCGACGCTGATCGCCGGGCGCTACTGGGAGGCCGAGGACGCCGGCCAGGTGTGCGTCCTGCCCTCGGTCCTGCTCAGCCGAATGCGCTTCAAGGGGCCCGAGGAGGCGGTCGGCGCCACGATCTACCTGACCCACTTCCAGTCCTTGCCCCGCTACAAGCGCGAGGCGCTGCCGCAGCCGGCGCCTGGGCCGGGTGAGGAGCCGCCGCCGCCGGAGTATCGCTATCAACGGCCGGGGGACCTCGAGGTGATCGAGCTGAGCGTGATCGGGGTCTACGACAGCCAGCGCCTGGGGATCCTGGGCCGGATGCTGCACGTCCCCATGGAGCAGGGGCTCCTCCTCCAGGATCGCTTCGGCTTCAACACCGGTCTGCCCACGGGCGAGCACATGCGGGCCGTGGTCCGCGTCGAGAGCCACGAGCAGATCGACTCGGTCCAGGGCGCCCTCGACCAGCGCGGCTTCAAGACCGAGACCGTGTTCGACTACCTGCAGGCGATCGAGGTCGTGTTCAGCGTGTTCAAGGTCCTGCTGACCTTCTTCGGGATGGTGGGGCTGGTGGTGGCCTTCTTCGGGATCGCCAACACGATGCTCATGGCCGTGCTGGAGCGGACCCGCGAGATCGGCGTCCTCAAGGCCCTGGGCGCCCGCGATCGCGACGTGCGGCGGGTGTTCGTGATCGAGGCCGGCGCGATCGGTCTCCTGGGCGGTCTCGTGGGTCTGGGCGGGGGCTGGGTCCTCGGCCAGGGCTTCAACGCGATCGCGAACCTGCTGGAGGCCTTCAAGGACAGCGAGGCCATCGCCCGCGGGTTCTTCTACGTCGAGACGTGGTTGGCCCTCGGGGTGCTCGTGCTCTCGACCCTCCTCGCCGCGGCGGCAGGGCTCTACCCCGCCTGGCGGGCAGCGCGTTTGGCCCCCGTCGAGGCCCTCAGGCGCGATTGAACGCCGCCCTAACGCGTCGCGTTACCCTGGTCGCAAGGACTTCTTTCCCGAGGACTTGCTTGAGCGGAGCCGCGGGACAAGACTAGGGCGTGGCGAAAGGTGAAGTCAGCCTCGATCCGGGGACAACGCTTCAGTTAACGAGCCTGCGGACCCGGAGGAAGGTGCAATGCACCACCTCCAAGCTCCTGGGCCTCGGCGGTATGGCTAAGGTCTACGGCGGGGAGCTCGAGGACGGGACCCAGGTCGTCCTGAAGACCCAGCGCTTCGAAGGGCGCGGCGCCGACCACTCCCTCGAGGTCGAGATCGAGCTCTTCAAGAAGCTCTTTCACCGCAACATCGTCCACTGCGTCGGGGTCGGCGTCTCGCCGGCGGGCCACCTGATCATTGGCTTCCGCCGCGCCTACCAGAACCCCCTCCTGCTGATGTCCAAGGCCTCGGTCGACGAGGGCATGCGCCGCGACAAGCGGGCCCGCTACCCCTGCCTGCCCCTGGACACCGCGATCGACCTCACCTACGAGATGCTGAACGCGCTGGCCTACCTCGAGCGCCTCGGCTTCGTGCACCACGACGTCAAGCTGGCCAACCTCCTGATCGACGTCGCCAGCAAGGAGCGTCCCCTCGAGGGCAACGAGGTGTTCGGGCGCGTGGTGCGTCGTAACTACCGCGCGGTCCTGATCGACTTCGGCGCGACCCGCAGCCGCAACTACCTCGAGGCCTGGAACCGCGGCGAGGCGGCGGAGGGGCTCGAGGCGGCAGAGTCGGCGCTGACGGCGCTGCTCAATGCGACATCCGGCGGCGAGCGCGCCACCAACCGCGCCGCCGCCCTCCTCCGCCAAGTGGACAAGGAGAGTGCGCTCGACGACGCGCACGCCAAGGGCCGCGTCACACCGGAGG
>CALDQK010000719.1 GCA_937911525.1 uncultured bacterium | reverse complement strand
CGACGAGCACGCCCAGGAGCGCGAGCGCGCTGCCGCGGCGGGCCAGCCAGCGCCCCACGCGTCGCCCGAAGCTCAGCGGCTGGGCGTGGCGGGGTGAGCCGCCGGCGAGGTGCTCGAGGTCTTCGGCGAAGGCCCCCGGGCCGGGGTAGTCGCCCGCGAGGGCCGTGAGCAGGATCGCGTCCAGCGAGTCCGGCGAGCCCGAGGTCAGGACGCTCGGGGGCGGCGGGCTGCCGGCGAAGAGCCCGCCGCGCGCCTCGTCGGGGAGCGAGCCCGTGAGGGCCTCGTAGAGGACCACCGCCAGCGCGCGCACGTCGCCCTGCTCGGCGGCGTCGGGGTCGGGGTTGTAGGCAGTCGGCGGCTGGGGGCGCCCGGTCTTGCCGACCCAGGGCACGCCGAAGTCGACCAGGATCGCGCGACCCTCGTCGCTGACCCGCACCGTGTCGGGGCTCAGCCCGCCGTGGACGACGCCCATCCCGTGGGCGTGCTCCAGCCCGCGCAGCGCCGCCGCGATCAAGGCTGGGGCGCGGGCGCCCAGGCGCTCTTCCTGGGCCAGGGCCTCGCGCAGGGTCTGGCCGCCCACGTGTTCGCTGGCGATGTAGGTCCAGTCGTCGACGGTGCCCGAGTCGAGGACTCGCGCCAGGTTCGGGTGCTGGAGCGCCTCGGCGGCGTTGGCGCCGCGCATGAAGCGCCGTCGGGCGGCCTCGTCCGGGAGCGCTCCGGGGAGGAACACCCGCAGCAGGAGCGGGCGCCCGCCCTCCTCGCGCTCGGCCAGGAAGAGGGTGCTGTTGCGGGCGGCGCGCAGCTCGTCGACGAGGGTGTAGGGGCCGAAGGGTCCTAGCCCGGGGGCCGAGCCCTCCTCGGCGCGCCCCGAGACCTTCCCCCCCTCGAGCGAGTAGCTGTCGGAGACCCGCGGGATCGGGCTGCCCTCGATCGAGGGCGGGTCGGCGGGGAACTCGTCGAGCATGCCCCGCGCGTACTCCATCGTGTCGCGGCGGACCTCCTCGGACGCCATGCCGATCTCGCTCGTGCGGCTCAGGCTGAGGTCGTCGCTCTCCGAGGGCGGCGCGGAGGGCGGCTCCGAGTCGGCTGCTCGCTCCGCTCGCTGCCGCAGGGGCAGGGCCTCGCCGTCGCTGATCGAGGTGTCGAGGTCCTGGCTCTCGCCCGGGTCGAGGGGTTGGAGCGGCATCTTGGGCGGCTGCGGCACGGTCGGCACGACGCCAGAGCCCGATGGCGCCAAGGCGTGACCCTCCTGGCTGGCGTCGAGCGAGGGGGCGGCGCCCTCGTAGCGCTCGAGCAGGCGCTGGAGGGACTTGGGCGCCATGGGGTCGGGCAGGCCGAGGCGCTGGGCGTGCTCCTTGAAGGCCGCCGCGACGTCGCGCGCCGAGGTGAAGGGCTCGCTCGCGTTGGGAGCCAGCCGGTCGAGCAGGCCCTGCAGCTTGGGCGAGAAGGCGGGCGAGCCGCCCTTGGGGGAGGTCGAGAACACGAGCAGCTGGCGGAGGGCCTGCAGGTCGAGTTGCATGCACACCTCGAGGCCGCCGCCGCGGAAGCGGTCGCGCCAGCCGAGGTCGAGCACGATCGGGCCGTGGTGGCCGATCAGGACCGCGCTCGGGAGGAGGCCGCCGTGGAAGAGGCCGGCCTCGTGGAGGGCGGCCAGCCCGGCGCTGACCCCGCGCCCCAGCCAGATCACCTCGCGCTCGTAGAAGGGTCGGCAGTGGCTGGCGAGGTCGAAGAGCGTGGTCGCCGACTGCGCCTCGAGCAGGTAGTAGAAGTCGCCCTCGTTCTCCTCGCCGCCCAGCACGCGGGCCACGTTGCGGTGCACGAGCCCCTGCAGGCGCGAGAGCGCGTCCTCGACCTGCTCGAGCTCCTCGGCGCCTTCGATCACGCGGCGCCGGACCACACGCAGGAACACCTGCCCGTGCTCGCTGGAGCTGGCCAGGTAGAGCGAGCCGAGCTCGTTCTCGTTCAGGACGTCGACGACTCGCAGGCCTTGGTAGACCTGGCCGACGGTCAGGGCGTCGCTGCTCGTCACGAGAGGAGCTTAGCCATTATTGGCCCGGTTTCGGGGCCGCCGGAGCCGGGGAAGGCTGAGCCCTGCCGCCCTTGCCGCCCTTGCGCTTCCCGCGCCGAGGGAAGCCCTCCTGGGCCAGGTTCCCGCGCCCCTCGGGGAAGGGCCCGCGCCAGTGCGCCGTGAAGCGCAGGCCGGGCTTGGTCTCGGGCTCGCTCAGGTCGAGCTTCAGCTCGAGCAGGAGGTCGTAGGTCCGCTCGCCCAGCGTCAGGCGGAAGCGCGCTTGATAGACGTAGCCCTGCAGCTTGGTCTCGGCGGAGCGCTCGACGCAGCGCAGGTCGCAGAGCAGCGCGCCCTCGTCCATGACCTTGTCGGCGCCCACCACGCTGGGGCCCTCGGCGGGGCCGAGCTTCCACGCCAGGCGCTTGCCAGCGAGGCGCTGGTTCAGGCTCCAGCTGAAGCGCAGCTCGCAGCCGCGGAGGAGCCGCCGCAGGCGCAGGGTCTTCGCCGGGAGCGAGCGCGGGTGCCGCAGCTCGTTGTCGATCAGGGCGCGCTCGACCAGCTCGCCGGGCAGGCGCAGCATGAGCGAGCTCGAGCCGGGGCGGGTGCCGACTTCGTTCAAGCGCGAAGGGCGCACCCGCTGCTTGTCCCTCCGCCTGCCCTGGGGGTCTTGCCGGGGCGGGTCCGTGGGCGCCGGGGTGGGCGAGGCTTCGCCCTGGGCGAGGGCGAGCGGGGAGCTGAGGACGAGCGAGAGGGCCAGCGCGCAGCGGATCACTCCTGCTCCTCCTCGTCCTCGACGCCTTCGTCCCGCGCCTTCGGCGGGGGCTCACCCCACTCGAGCGAGACGTCGAGGGAGGCCGTGTGCCGGCGGTCGTCGTCGCGGGAGGCGCGCTGGAACACCTGGCGGAAGCGGATCGTGCCGTCGGGGCTGACCCAGCGGCTCGGCTCGCTCAGGTCGAGCTCGAGGCGGACGACCTCTTCGTTGCGGCGGGCCTCGCTGAAGTCGACCTTGCGCCAGGCCGGCGGGTCGACCGAGAAGTCGAGCAGCGAGAGGTCGAGGTCGCGCAGCACGCGCCAGCGTCCGCCGGCCGCGCGGAGGGTCAGCTTGCGCAGCGGCTCGCTGCGGGCCTCTCCGGGGAGCACGAAGTCGGTCAGGTGCTCGCGCTCGACCGTGGCGCTGTCGATCGAGGCGATCGTCGCGGCCTGCACGCGCTGCTCGACGACGCCCCAGGGGAGGCCGTTGCGGTAGCGCAGCGGCAGCTCGACCACGAGCAGGGTCGCGAAGGCTCGCGTGCGCACGTTGGGCTTGGCCCGCAGCGGGGAGGGCTCCTGGGTGTGGCCGACCAGGTAGGCCTTGCGCTGCGTGGCGGCCTGGCGGGCGAGGACCCCGCGGATCAGGGCCTGACCGACGATCGCCGCCAAGCCCTCGTGCTCCGCCTCGTAGCTCCCAGCTCCAGCGCCCTCGGCGTTCGCGGTCCGGTAGACCGTGCCCGGGTCGAGGTCCTCGGGCAGGACGTGGACCTGCACCGCGTCCCCGCGGGGGATCAGGAGGACCGGGTTCTCGAGGTCGAGGTAGCCCTCGTAGCGGACCTCGGCCGAGATCGGGGCGCCCGGGCTCGAGCCGAGCGAGACCTGGCCCGAGATCGGCTTGAGCTTGCCCGTGCGCTCGCAGGAGACGTAGCGCGCGCCCCACAGGGCGACGGGCAGCTCGCAGCGGAGGCGCTTGTCGGAGCCCGCGCTGCCGAGCACCGCGCCCAGGTTGGGGGAGCCCTTCTGGTTGCGCAGGAAGCGCCGCGGCGGCACCACGGCGTAGGCGGCCGCGTCGGCCCCGCTCAGCTCCAGCTCCTTGCTCTCGAGGCTGCCCGAGAAGAGCAGCCCGTCGATCGTCTCGACCGAGACCGAGTCGTCGGCGCGCGCCTCGATCAGGCGGACCCCGACCAGGGTGCTCTCGGCGTCGCGGAGGCTGAGGCGATAGAGGGGGACCAGCCCGGCGAACACGAGCGTCAGGGCGGGGATCACCAGCCAGAGGAGGATCCCGCGCTTCTTGGCGCGGAGCAGGAAGTAGATCCCGGGTCCGGCGATCAGCGCGAAGATGATCAGGATCGCGAAGGCCGGGCCGATCTGGGTCGGCTGGCGGATCTCGGCCAGCTTGGGGAAGAGCCAGGTCGCCCGCGGGCGGTAGCGGACGTTGGGGTCGAGGAGCTGCTCGATCAGGCGGCGGGTGTGGGGGGCGTGGCGGAAGGGCGGCGCCCAGAGGTCGGCCGCGACCAGGGTCAGCTGGCCGGCGCCGTGGCGGCGGATCACCACCAGCGGGCGGCCCGGGTCGCCGTCGTCGCGGAGGGTGACCTGGTCGCCGGGCCCGGGGGCGCGGGGCGCGAGCACGGGCGG
>CALDQK010000718.1 GCA_937911525.1 uncultured bacterium | reverse complement strand
TGCAGGCGCCGGCGCAGGTCGCGCTGGACACGAGGGCTGCCCTGGAGATCGCCCGCGGCGAGCTCGCAGCGCGGTGGCCCGAGGGCGCGCCGCCGGCGCTGCGAGCGCTCTTGCTGGAGGAGGCGGGCTTGGACCCGGCTCACCCGCCGGCCCGCGCGGGGGAGCTGCTCGAGGACCTGGGCTTGTTCCTGCTCGCCGTGGCGGCCGGCGCGCCGCCGGCGCGGGAGCTGCGCCGGCTCCTGCAGCGGGCGGCGTGGAGCGGCCACGAGCTGGGTCTGCGTCAGCCGCCCGGTGGGCGCTTCCTCGAGCGCTTGGCCGGGCTGGCGGGGCCCACGGCGCGGG
Organism: uncultured bacterium; assembly: GCA_937911525.1. GTDB lineage: Bacteria > Planctomycetota > J058 > J058 > J058 > NORP233. Next base: position 11,012 of record CALDQK010000718.1, on the reverse strand, counting down.
CGCGGCTGGAGCGCGCGCTGCCCGCGCTGTGGCGGGGCGTGGCGGACGCTCGCCGCGCAGGGCTCGCGGCGATCGAGGAGGCGCTGCTCGAGGAAGCGGAGGAGCTGGCGGAGGACGCGCTGCGCGCGTGGAGCTCGGCCTTTGGGCTCCCGCCTGGGTGGCTGGGGGCGCAGGCAAGTCGGCGCGGGCTGGAGGTGCCGCCTTTGCCGGCGAGCGACGACGCGGAGGCCCTGCGGGCTTGGCGGGGCGCCGGAGCCGAGGTCGGAGCCGGGGCCGGGGCCGGAGTCGGACACGGGGGCGGAGCCGGGGCCGGGGGCGGAGCCGGAGTCGGACACAGGGGCGGAGCCGAGGCCAGGGCCCAGGCGATCCGGGAGGCGCTGCGGGCGCGGCGGCCTACGGCGCGGGTGCTCGAGGTGGTGGTTCGCGGGGACGAGGTCGTGGTGGAGCTCGCGAGCGAAGCCCCCCTCGACTCGGCGGAGCGGGGGGAGCTCGAGGAGGCGCTCCTGCCGGGTGGGCTGAGCGTGCTGGTCGCGGACCGGGCCGTGGGCTCGGGTCGGCGACGGCTGGAGCTGCGCGTGGGCGCCGGGGCGCTGGGCTACGTCCAGGCGCTGCGCCGGCGCGAGGAGGCGCTCGCCGAGCAGCTGCGCTGTGGGTCGGCGGAGCTGCCGGCGCGGGTCGCGCGGCTGCTCGAAGGGTTGGGCGAAGCCGACGCGCTGCGCGACCAGCTGCGCGGGCTCGTCGCGCAGCATTGGCGGGGTGAGCCCGAGCAGCTGAGCGGCGGCGCGCGCTTGCTGGTCGGCGAGCTGCCCCTCGGTGAGCCGGCCCTGCTGCGGGAGCTCGGAGACCGGGCGCTCGCCGGCGAGCTGGAGGTCGCGCTGCTCCACGGCCCGTGGCGCGGGCGGCGGCAGGTGTTGCTCGCGCTCGGTTCGAGCGCGCTGGCGCGCGGCTGGCACGCCCGGGACCTGCTGCGCGCGACCCTGGCCCCGCTCGGAGGAGGCGGGGGCGGGCGACGGGCCGAGCTGGCCGAGGGGGCCGCTCCGCTGGAGGCGGACTTCAGCGCTGGGGTCGCGGCGCTCCGGGAGCAACTCGTTCGCCAGTGAGCGGAAGCCGGGGCCCGGGAGGGGTTTCGGCGCCTCGTTTGGGCGCTCGGGATGGGGTGCAAAGACTAGACGCGTGGCCGAACACGGGCCGCCTCCGCAAGCATCAGACCTGGCTGGCTAAAGCTGGCGGCTTCCCCACCCGAAGAAGCTAAGTAGAAGGCGGGTAAGGCGATGGACAGCGCAGGCGGGGCCGAGGGCTCCGATCTCTACAAGAAGGTCTACTTCATCAAGCGCCCCAAGGTGGGCGAGGAGTTGACCACGCTCCTCAAGAACAAGTTCAAGGCGATCGACGCGATCCGGGACTTGATCTCTTGGCTGGAGGAAGGGCGCGACTTCATGGTCGGGCTCAACGACTGGACCCCGCCCGAAGAGGACGGCCAGGAGCGGAAGATCGCGATCAGCCCCTGGCTGCCCGCCGCCGAGAACCACCGCAACGCCATGGACGTGATCGCGAGCATCATTTACTGGCTCGACACCGGTCGTGACTTCGACATCACCTTCACGCCGACCAAGCGCTTCGAGGTGAACCTCAACTAAGGCTCTGCCTGAAAGGTCCTCAGCGCCAGCCAGCCTTTGCGCGGTGCAGGAGCGTGCCCTTATCCTCTGGGGCTTGGAGGACTGATGGTCGAGATCAAGCTCAACGGGGAGACGGTCAGCGTCGAGCCGCAGAACGGCGAGTCGCTGCTGCACGCCTTGCGCGAGTCCTGCGGGATGCGCTCGCTCAAGAACGGCTGCGAGCCCCAAGGGCAGTGCGGCTGCTGCCTGGCGCTGGTCAACGGCAAGCCCAAGGTGACCTGCGCGATCCCCGCCAAGAAGTGCGACGGGCGCGAGGTGGTCACGCTCGAGGGCGTGCCGGCCGAGGAGCGCGACCTCTACGCGCGGGCCTTCGAGGCCGCCGCCGGCCTCCAGTGCGGGTTCTGCATTCCGGGGATCGTGCTCCGCGCCAAGGCGCTGATCGACGACAACCCCACGCCCAGCCGCGAGGAGATCGCCAAGGCGATCGACGTCAACCTCTGCCGCTGCACCGGCTACGTGAAGGTGATCGACGCCGTCGAGCTGATGGCCAAGGCCCGCGCCGGCGAGGAGATCCCCGCCCCCTGCGACGACGGGCGCGTCGGCAAGCCGCTGCGCCGCTACACGGCCGCCGACATGACCCTCGGTGATCGGCCCTACGTGGACGACCTCGTGCGCGAGGGCATGCTCCACGGCGCGGTCCTCCAGTCGCCCCACCCGCGGGCCCGCGTGCGCGCGATCGACACCAGCAAGGCCGAGGCGCTGCCGGGCGTGGTCCGCGTCGCCACGGCCGCCGACGTGCCGGGTGAGCGCTGGTACGGGCTGATCTACCGCGACTGGCCCGGGTTCGTAGCGATCGGCGAGGAGACCCGCTGCGTGGGCGACGTGATCGCCGCGGTGGCCGCCGAGAGCGACCTGATCGCGCGCGAGGCGCTGGCGCTGATCGAGGTCGACTTCGAGGTCCTCGAGCCGGTCCTGACCCCCGACGCCGCCCTGGCCGAGGGCGCGCCGACCGTGAACCCCAACCGCCCCGACAACCGGCTCTCGACCTCGGTGATCCGCCGCGGCGAGGCCGAAGCGCAGCTGGCGAAGAGCGCCCACGTGGTCGAGGGGACCTTCCAGACCCAGCGGATCGAGCACCTCTTCCTCGAGCCCGAGTCCGCCATGGCGGAGCCCCTGCCGGACGGGCGGCTCTACCTCGCGACCCAGGGCCAGGGGATCTTCGACGACCGGCGCCAGGTGGCGGCCTTCCTGGGGATCCCCGAGGAGCAGCTCTTCGTCGAGCTCTACCCCTCGGGCGGCGCCTTCGGGGGCAAGGAGGACATGTCGATCCAGGCCCACACGGCGCTCCTGGCGCACCTGACGGGCAAGCCGGTCAAGATCACTCTGACCCGCGAGCAGTCGATCCGCATGCACCCCAAGCGGCACCCGATCCGGATGCACTACCGGATCGGCTGCGACGCCGAGGGCAAGCTGACCGGGGTGTGGGCGCGCATGGTGGGCGACACCGGCGCCTACGCGAGCGTGGGCGGCAAGGTGCTCGAGCGCGCCGCTGGCCACGCCTGCGGGCCCTACAAGGTTGACCACGTCGACATCGAGGCGATCGCGGCGCACACGAACAACCCGCCTTGCGGGGCGATGCGCGGCTTCGGCGCCAACCAGGCCCACTTCGGCGTCGAGAGCCTGCTCGACGAGCTGGCCGACAAGGCCGGCCTCGACGCCTGGGAGTTCCGCTACAGGAACGCGCTCGAGCTCGGCGACACCTACTCGACCGGGCAGATCCTCGACAAGGCGGTCGGGATCAAGGCCACGCTCGAGGCGATCAAGCCGCACTACGACGCGGCCAAGCAGAGCGGCGCCGCGGTGGGGCTGGCCTGCGGGCTCAAGAACACCGGCCTCGGCAACGGCGCCAAGGAGTGGGGCAAGTGCCGCCTCGTCGTCGAGGAGGACGGCACGATCTCGCTCTACAACGGCTACACCGAAATGGGCCAGGGCCTCCTGACCGTGCTGATCCAGTTCGCGGTCGAGGCCACTGGGCTGCCGGCGAGCGTGTTCCGGCCCAAGGTCGACGCGACCTACCAGCTGGCGGTCGGCCAGACGACGGGCTCGCGCGGGACGCTCTTCGGTGGCAACTCGGTGCTGGCGGCGTCCAAGGCGCTCAAGGCCGACCTCGACGCGGGCAAGACCCTGGGCGACCTCGTCGGCCAGGTCTACAAGGGCGACGTGCTGATCGACGACACCACGCCCCTCGGCGCGCCGGTCGAGCGGATCAAGACGCACACCAGCTTCGGCTACGCCAGCCAGCTCTGCGTCCTCGACGAGGAGGGCAAGCTGGCCCGCTTCGTGGCGGCCCACGACGTCGGGCGCGCGGTCAACCCCGACCTCTGCGCGGGCCAGATCGAGGGCTCGATCCACATGGGGCTCGGCTTCGCGCTGACCGAGGAGCTGCCCTGCGTGAACGGCATGCCGCTCAGCTTCAAGCTGCGCGATATCGGCGTGCTGCGCGCGCGCGACATGCCCGAGGTCGAGGTGATCCTGGTCGAGGAGCACGAGCCCGAGGGCCCCTGCGGCGCCAAGGGCGTGGGCGAGATCGGCCTCGTCCCGACGGCGGGCGCCGTCGGCAACGCGCTCAAGCGCTTCGACGGCGAGCGCCGCTTCCGGCTGCCCATGAAGGAGTCGCCCGCGGCCCAGGCGATCAGCGTGGGGCGGATCCGCTCCAAGATCCCGCGTGAGGAGTGGAGCTGAGCGAGCCGCTGGAGTGAGCTCGTGAGCGCGGTCTCCCTGGCGGCGCTGCTCGTCGGCGCGGCCGGGGTCGGCTTGGCATGCTGGGCCCGCGGACGGCCGGAGCGAGAAGCGCGGCTCCAGGCCGGGCTCCTCCTGGCGCTCCTCGCTGGGGTGACCCTTCCGCTCTTCATGAGCGGGCGAACGCTCGTGTTCCGTGACGCGCTCCCGATCGGCGCAGCGGGGATCGAGGTCCTGCGCGGATCCCTGGCGGAGCTGTGCCTGCCGCACTGGAACCCGCACCAATACGCTGGGGTGCCCTTCCTCGCGATCCCTCTCAACCAGGTCCTCTACCCGCCCCGCCTAGCCGCTGCGCTCCTGGGGGCGGACCCCGCGAGCGCCTACGAGTTGGTAGCCGTGTTCCAGCTCTCCTTGCTGGGGCTGGGGGCTTGGGTCCTGGCCCGGGTGCTCGAGCTCCGGCCCGCGGCCTGCCTCGCGGTCGCTGCGACCTGCGTCATGGCTGGACCGACCCTCTCCACCCTGGAGAACGTGCTGGCGCGGTCGGCCTGGCTGCCCCTCGGCGTGGCCGCGCTCCTGAGCTACCGCGAGACCCCCTCCCGCCGTCGGCTGGTGCTAGCGGCGGCCTGCCTGGCCGCCGCCTGCTACGGCGGCTCGCTCCAGAACCTGGTGTGGCTCGCGCTCCTCGCGGCCGGGCTCTGGGCCTGGCCGAAGCCAGACGAAGAGCGACCCCTGGCAGCCCGAGGGCTGGCCTTCGCGGCTCTGGGGATCCTCTCGCTCTGTCTCGCCGCGGGGAGCGTGCTCCCAACCCTGGGCTTGTTGAGGGAGACCACTCGCGCCGAGCTCCCCTACGCCCAGGTCGTGACCTGGTCCTACCACCCTGCGCGACTGGTCGAGCTGCTGATCCCCTTCCCCTTCGACCTGCCCTACCCGAGCCGCTCGAGCTACCTCGGCCCTGCCTTCGCGCCCCAAGAGAGGGAGCTCTGGATCCACAGCGCGACCTTGGGGGCGGTGCCCTTGCTCTGCGGCCTGCGTGCCTGCGGGCCGCTCCCGAGCGCGCGGCTGCGTCGCGCCCGCCGTCTGGGGCTCGGCTTCGTGGGGGTCGGCCTGCTCCTGGCTCTCGGCCGCCACACCCCGCTCTACTCGCTGATCAGCGCCACTCCCTACCGCGTGTTTCGCTACCCCGAGAAGCACCTGGCGCTCTTCGCCCTCGGCGGGGCCCTGCTGAGCGGGGTCGGCCTGGAGGCCTTCTCGCTGCGCCCCCGCGGCGAGCGCCCCTCCTGGGCCTGGCTCGCCTTGCCTGCCCTGACCCTCGCGTCCCTGGTGCCCCTCGGCCTCTGGACGTCTCGCCTGGCTGTCGAGCAGGGCTGCGAGGCTCCGCCCCTCCTCGGGCAGGGCGCGGCGGTCGCGCTAGCGCAGCTCGCCGCCCTGGCCTCGCTGGCGTTGCCCTGGCGCTCCTCTTCCCGGCGCGCCGCTGCGCTGGCGGTCGTGCTCGTGCTCAGCGGGCTGCCGCTCGCTCGGCGGCTGGTGTTCGACGGCCGCGCTGAGCTGGCGAGCCTCCAGCCGCCGGTAGCCCAGCGCCTCCGCGCGCAGGGCCCCTTCGGGCCCCGGGTCTACACGACCACGCTCCCCTTCGGCCAGCTGCCCCTCGCCGAGTTGAACCCAGGGGAGGCGCGCACCGCCCTCAACCTGGCTACCTTGCGTGGCAACTCGGCCTGCCTCTACCGGCTCGAGGCAAGTCACGGGGTGCTGGGGATCACTCCGCGCCGCTGGCAGCGCATGCAAGAGAGCTGTCCCACGCTGCTGGGGCGGGCGGCGAACCCCTACGTGCTCGCGCCGCGCGAGCGCAGGGGGGAGGGGGAGCCCCTCGACCTCGGGCTCGGGATTGGCCTCTTCCAAGTGCCCGCGCGTCCCCGCCTCGAGTTGCTGACCAACGTGCACTGGGCGCCGGACGAGGACTCGGCCCTGGAGCGCCTCGCTGAGGCGCCCTTGGCGGAGGTCGTCGCCGTCGGAGCGGGGCCGAGCGCCACAGGGCCAGCGCGGCCCGTCGGCGAGGTCCTCTCTGCAGCTCGCCCCCGCCCCGAGCGAATCGTGCTGCGGGTGCGGGCCGAGCAGCCCGGCTTGCTCGTCGTGCGAGACGCCCTCTTCTCGGGTTGGACCGCGCGGGTCGACGGGGGCGAAGTGCCCCTCCTCCTCGTCGACGGGGCCTTCATGGGCGTTCGCCTGGAGGCTCCTGGCGAACACCAAGTCGAGCTGCGCTACGAGACCCCAGGTCTTCGGCTGGGCCTGGGGATCGCAGCCCTGAGCGCGCTCTTGGCGCTGGCGCTCTGCGTCCCAGGGACTAGCGGTAGCGGCGCCAGCTCAGCGGACCCTCGTCGCTGACGCGCGAGTCGCCGCGGGCGTAGAGCTGATCCACGTCGACGGGGTTGCCGTCGAGCTTGGCCCGGCGCGCGATCAGGCGGATCCCGTGGCTGTAGTCGACGTAGCTCCAGCCGTGCACGGTGCTGAGGGGCTGCCAGGGGCTCCCGCTCTGGCGGTGCCAGCCGTAGATCGCGACCTTGCTCGGGCGCGAGTTGAGCCGGTTGGTCAGGACCACGTCCTTCTTGAGCCCGCTCACGAGCAGCCCGAGGGGCGAGACCCGTCGCTGGGCCTCGTTGCCAGCCTCGTTGCGGCGCAGCCACTCGTTGCTCTGCATTTGGCTGCCGGGGGTGAGCGTGACGGGGCGCAGCTTGAGCGCGGCTTGCTGCCAGATCGCGTTGACGAGGGGGCGGGTCGGCAGGACGCAGCCGAAGCGGTCCGCGATCCGCTGCGCGCTGCGCGGGTCGAGGGGCACGCGAATGAAGTCGCGGTCGTGCCCGACGGCGAGCCAGTCGGGGCACACCTTCAGCTCGAGGGTGCTCCCGCCGCTGCGCAGGGTGAGGGTCACGAAGCTGCGCTCGAAGTTGGGCACGTTGCCCGCGAGGATCTCGCGCTCGAAGACCGCCCCGCGCTGGCTGAGCGACATGCCGTTGGTGCTGGCCAACACGGCGCTCCCGGCCCGGGCGCTCGAGGGGCGCGCGGGGATCGTGACGCCCGGCGTGCTGCCCACGGTCCCCGGGTTCGGGGCTGGCTGGGGCTGGGGCTGGGGCTGGGGCTGGGTGGAGGTGTTGCCGCTGCCGAGCGCGCCAGCGGTGGCGGGTCCGACGACTCCGTCCACGCTCAGTCCGCGGGATCCCTGGAAGGCGCGCACGGCGGCCTCGGTGCGGATTCCGAAGATCCCGTCCGCGCTGAGGGGGTAGCCCTCCTGGGTCAGGGCCTGCTGGAGGGCCGCGACGGTGGGTCCGCGGCTGCCTCGGCGCAGGAGGACCTGGCCGGAGCGGACGGCGTCGAGGGGGTCGGCAGCTGCGAGGGTCGCGAAGCTCACTACGCAGCAAGTCGCGATGGTCATGGTCTTGAGCATGTCAGCCTCCGTGAGCTCTATGAGGCCTAGCCGCAGGGGCTGTGCCGCCGTGCGTGCTGAGGGGGTTGAGGCGCTAAGTGCTGAAAAGGAAACCGGGTGCCCAGGCTGGACGCCCTTGGAGCCCAAGGGGCGGGACAGAAGGAGGCTGAGGGAGAAGGGCGTGAGTGGATCTTGAGCCGAATCTGAAAAGCAATGGGCGCTTCGAACCAACGAGAAGAGCCGTCGCCAAGGCGACGGCTCTCCGCGTCGATCGGGGTTCGCCGAGTGGCTAGTCCTTGGACTCGGCCAAGCGGGCGCGGTACTTGTCGATCAGGCGGCTCCAGCGGCTGGGAGTCGGCTTGCGGCGCGCGTTGGCGGCGTCCTGGTGGAGCTTGCTGGGCAGGGTGCCCCAGCGGCCAGCGGCTCCGCCGTTCTCGCCCATCTCGCCGGCGCGCTCGTTGGGCTGCGCGCCGGTCCGCTTCTGCTGGGCCGTCTTCTTGTCTTGCTGCTGCTGCTTCTTCTGCTGTTGCTGCTTCTTCTGCTGCTGCTGCTTCTTCTGCTGTTCGCGCTTCTTGGCCTGGCGCCGCTGCTCCTCGCGCTTGTCGCGCTCCTGCTGCTGCTTGTTGCGCTGCTGCTGCTGCTGGTTCTTGTTCTGCTGTTGCTGCTGCTTCTTCTGCTGCTGCTGGTCCTGGTTCTTCTGCTGCTGCGACTGGCTCTGCTGCTGTTGCTGCTGCTGCTGGACCTTGTCGATCAGCTTCTCGAGCGCCTTGTCGGTCTTCTGCTCGAAGCGCATCGCCTCGATGATTCGCTTCTGCTCTTCCTGGGTGAAGTTGCCCGTGTCGGCCTCGAAGAGCCGCTCCTCGACCTTGTCCATCAGCTCGAGGATCTTCTCGAGGGGGTTATCGAAGGGGTTCTCGCCGCCGGCGGGCTGGCCAGGCTTCTGCCCGCCCTTCTTCTGCCCCTTCTCGGCCTTTTCGAGCTCCTTCTCGGCCTTCTCCTTGTCACCGCCAGCGTCGGCCAGCACGGGACCGGAGAGGAAGAGCGCCAGCGCTCCAGCGCCACAGACTCGCCAGATCTCGAACTTCATCAGTCTCCTCCTTCGCCGCCCTCGCCGCCAGCGCCCTGCTGGGCCTGCTGCTTGAGGAGCTCGTTCATTTCGTTCAGCAGCTCGCGAATGTTGCCCTGCGACTCGGTGACGCGGGTCAGGATTCGCCGCTGCACGCGGTTCAGCGACTTCGACTCCGACGCCTGCAGCGCGTCGTAGAGGGTGCGCGTCCGCTCGTTCACGTCGCCCTGCATTTGGCGGAGCATCTTCAGCTCGGCCAGGGGCGGGATCAGGCGCCGCTTGCCCTGTTGCTGTTGCTGCTGCTGTTGCTGCTGCTGTTGCTGCTGCTCTTCGTCGCGCTTCTTGCGCTCGGTGTTGAGGGCCTCGCGCAGGCGGACCAGCCGGGCGAGCACGTCGGTCTGCAGCTGCTGGGTCGTCTCACCGGGGTCGTACTCGTCGAGCACGCGCTGGATCTCGATCAGGTCCGCGTCGACCGCCTTCATTTGATAGGCGTAGACGACCGCGTTCTCCTCCATCAGGAGCTGCTTGACCTTGGCGACCTCGGCCCGGACGCGGTCCTCGACCTTGCTCAGCCCCTTGAGCGCTCGCTTCTGGCGGCGGCTCAGGCGGCCCTTCTCCTGCTCGATCGCGTGGATCTCGCGGGTGCGCTTGTTGACCTCCTCCTGGATCCGGATCGACTCGTCGAGCATCTCGACCATCGAGTAGAGCTCTTCCTCCTGCTGAAGGTTGGCGTATTCCTGCTCCTTCTGCTCGAGCTCCTTGCGCGCCTGCTCGAGCTCCTTGAGCGCCTGCTCCTGGTCCTCCTCGGCCTGCTGCTCTTGCTGCTGCGACATGGACTGGCTGGCGCGCTGCTGGCTCTGGCTGGCCTGCTCCATGCGCCGCGCCGCCCGCCGACGTGACTCGGCCTCGCCGCGGTCCGCCTGCTTGGCGCTGTCCTCGAGCTGCTTCTGCAGCTCCTCGGTCTTCTTCTGCAGCTCGTCTTGCTTCTTCTTCAGCTCGGCGAGGTCGCGCTTCTGCAAGCGCTCGAGCAAGCGCTGCTTCTCCTGCTCCAGCTCCTCCTCGGCCTTGGCGAGCTGCTGCTCGGCCTGCTGCTGTTGCTGCTGGGCGCCCTGCTCGCCGCCCTCGGTCTCGAGCTTGCGCGCGGCCTCGCGCATCTTCTCCTCGGCCTGGGCCAGGCGCTTGAGCGCTTGCTCTGCCTTCTCGGCCTCCTTGCCCTCGGTCTTCTTGCGCTTCAGGGCGAGGTCCTTGAGCTGCTTCTTCAGCTCCTCGACCTCCTTGGCCAGCCGCTCCTGCTCCGCCTTCTTCAGCTGCTCGGGCGTGCGCTGGGCGAGCTCCTGGCCCTTCTTCTCGAGCGCCTTCTGAGCGCGCTCCATGGCCTCGCGCGCCTGCTGGGCCTGCCGCTGGGCCTCCTGGCTCTTCTCGCCAGCGCCTTGCTGCTGCTGACCCTGCTGACCCTGCTGGCCCTGCTGGCCCTGCTGGCCCTGCTGGCCCTGCGCCTGCTCGCCGGCCTTCTTGCCAGCCTCCGAGAACTCGCGCTGAGCCTGCTCGGCCGACTGGGTCGCCTTGGCCAGCTCACGCGCGGCCTTCGCCAGGTCCTCGCTGTCCGGAGACCCGCTCTGCTCGGCCTCCCGTGCGAGGGACTCGAGCTGCTCGCCCAGCTCGGCGGCCTTCTCGGCGACGTCGGCTTGCTTCTCGGCCGCCTGCTCGAGCTTCGACTTCAAGCCCTTGGCCAGCTCCTGCTGGGCCTGGCCGAGTCGCTGGCGGGCCTCGCTGAGCGCCTTCTCGGCCTTCTCCTGCGAGCCCTGGGCGCTCTGAGCCTGCTGCCCCGACTGCTGCGCGTCGCGCTCCTTGGCCGCCTGCTCGAGCGCCTGCTCGGCCTTGGCCATGGCCTCGCGCGCCTCGGCGACGCGCTCGCCCGCGCGCTTGGCTGCCTCTCGCGTCTCGGCCGGAGTCTGCTCCGACTGCTCGGCCTGCTTCAGCGCCCGCTCGAGCGCCTCAGCCTGCTTGGCCGCCTGCTTCTGCTGCTCCGCGAGGTCCTGCGCCTGACGCTTGAGCTGCTCCTGGCTCTGCTGGCCCTGCTGGCCCTGCTGGCCCTGCTGGCCCTGCTGGCCCTGCTGGCCTTGCTGGCCCTGCTGACCCTGCTGGCCCTGCTGACCCTGCTGGCCCTGCTGACCCT
>CALDQK010000717.1 GCA_937911525.1 uncultured bacterium | reverse complement strand
ATGCCACGGCGACCGCGACCGCGAGGGGCGTCCTCGTCGTCGTCACCGCGCATGCGACCGCGACCGCGAGGGGCGTCCTCGTCGTCGTCACCGCGCATGCCACGGCGACCGCGACCGCGAGGGGCGTCCTCGTCGTCGTCACCGCGCATGCCGCGCCGGCCGCGCCCGCGGGGAGCGCCCTCGTCGTCGCCACCGCGCATGCCGCGCCGACCGCGCCCGCGGGGAGCGTCCTCGCCGTCGTCGTCGTCACCGCGCATGCCGCGCCGGCCACGCCCGCGGGGAGCGTCCTCGTCGTCGTCACCGCGCATGCCGCGCCGGCCACGCCCGCGGGGAGCGTCCTCGCCCTCGTCACCGCGCATGCCGCGCCGACCGCGCCCGCGGGGAGCGTCCTCGTCGTCGTCGTCGTCGTCACCGCGCATGCCGCGCGGACCGCGCATCGGACCGCGCCCGAAGGGCATGTCCTCGCCGCGCATGCCGCGCGGGCCGCGCGGGCCGGCCTCACGCTCGGGGCGCGCCGCGCGGGCGCGCTCTCGCTGGAGGGCTCGCAGCTGCTCGGGCTTCAGCAGCTCTCCGAGCGAAGCCTGCTGCTGGGTCCGCAGCTCGCGCATCCCGCGCTCGTGACCGAGACGCAGCTCGCGGAAGGCCTTGAAGAACTCGGGGCCGCGCTGGGGGTGCTGCTCGATCAGCTGCTGGAGCTGGGTCTTGTAGGCCGCCTGCAGCTCCTTGGCCTTGGCGGCGTGAGCCTGCTGAAGCTCCTGGACCGCGGCCCGCTCCTCAGCGGAGATCAGCGGCTTGGGCGCCTCAGCGGCAGGCTTGGCGGGCTTGGCGGTCTGGGCGGGCTTGTTCGGCGTCGGCTTGCCCGGAGCAGGCTCGTCCGACTGGGGGGTGTCTTGGGCCACGGTGACGCTGGTGGTCAGCAACAGGGCCCCGAGCACGATCGCTCGCATGGGGTTCACTTCCTTCGGGGGATTGGGGGGGGAACGCCTCCTTGGTTCCCGCCGTCCCGCGAACCATCCCGAAGCCCATGGATTTCTTGGCGTAGCGACTCCTGGTCGCCCGACCGACCCACACGAAACGCGGCGGCCCGAGGGCCGCCGCGTTCGTTCTCTCGGTCGTCAGAGCGCGACTAGAACCAGTCGTCGCCCTTCTTCTTGGCCTTGGGCGCAGCCTTGGGGGTCGGCTTGGTCTCGTCGGCCTTGCTCTTGGGAGCGGGAGCGCTGGGGCCCTCGTCCTCGGGAGCGGGCGCGATACCCGCCTTGGCGGCGGCCTCGGGGTCGCCGTAGACCGAGTCGATCCAGGTCGTCTTGGTGTGGGTGTAGCCGAGACGCTGACGCAGGTAGTGATCGATCCCGGGCATGTGGGCCGCGCCGTAGATCACGGCCACGCGCTTGTGGTCCTCGTGGCTGGCCTTGGTCATCTCGCCGATCGCGATCGCGTTGCGCTGGTGCAGGATCAGGTTGGCCGCGTCGCCGCCGCCGAGGGACTGCTCCAGGCTGCCGCTGCCGCTCGCGCCCATCTTCATCTGGGCGATGATCTTGTCCCGGGTGGGGATCATCTGCGCCATCATGGGGTTGCTCTTCAGCTGCTCGGGGCTCATGCGCTGCTGCATGTTGCCCATCTGCTTCATCATCTGCGACATGCGCTTCATGACGTCGGGGTGGACGCCCAGCATCTTGAAGAGCTGCTCCTGAGTCAGGTCAGCGCTGCGCCAGGTCTTGGGGTTGGGCGGGATCTCGGTGCCCTGGAAGGCCAGGCCGGTCGCGGCCGCGATCATCTTGCCGCTGGCGGCCGACATGCTCGCGTCGCCCTGCTCCTCGAAGAGGACCACGTCGCAGGTCTCGAGGACCTTGCTGGCCTCGGCGTAGAAGCCCTTCTCGCCCAGGTGGATCATCGAGATCAGCACGATCTCGGGGCGAGGCGGCATCTTCTTGTTGCCGGCGCCGAACATCCGAGCCATGGGCCCGAGCATCTTCATGCCGTCCTTGGAGGGCGGGGGCGCGGTGTAGTAGCGGATCGAGCACTGCAGGACGTCGCCGACGTTCTCCTTCTCGATCGCGCGAGTGAACTGGTCGAGGTTCAGCTCACCCTCACCCGCCAGCGCAGGCGCGGCGAGGAGGAGGGCGAACAGGGCGCTAGTGAGCGCGCGCTTCATGGGAACTCTCCTAGTGGGTTGGGCGGCCGGCCAATGGGGCGGCCTTCCCTGTGGACCCTCATTTACGCGACCCCACCCGCGGGCGTTTGCTTCTGGTCGTGCGGAATGCGCCCGGAACATTAACCGCTGCCCGAAAACAACTTACGCCAACGCGTCCCGCCCCATCGAGGAGATGGATTCGTCCCCTTCCGCCTTACAGGGAGACCTGGGCGGCGTAAGGGCGCCCCAGGGCTGGGTCCCCTATCGTGCCGCCATGAAGCCCGCACCAGCCGAAGACGCCACCGAGCGTCGCCTTCTCAGCAACCACCCCAGCGTCGGAACCGGCTCCGCCCGCGGCGCGGGCTGCCTGGTCCTGTTTGGCCTCCCCTTCTTCGCCGCGGGCGTGATCGGGCTCCTGGCTGGGGCAGGGCGAGTTCACCTCCAGGGCAACGAGGCGCCGCTGTGGGTCCTGGGGGTCCTCGGCGCCGTGTTCGCCGCGGTCGGCGTCGGCTGCATGGCGGTCGGGGTCCGCTCGACCCTGCGCGAGCGCAAGCTCGTGAGCGACTTCGAGACCTACGCCGAGGAGCCCTGGAAGCTCGACGCCTGGGACCCGCACTTCGCGCCCAACGTCGGCGGCAGCTTCCTGGGGCGCCTCGCGAGCGCGAGCTTCGCGGTCCTGTTCCTTGTGCCCTTCAACTACTTCGTCCTGCTCGCGCCCAAGCGGCCCAGCCCCTTGTTCGCGAAGGCCCTGGTCGCGTTCTTCGATCTCTTCGCGCTCGGGCTGCTCAGCTACGCCCTCTACCTCGTCTTCCGCCGGCTGAAGTACCGCGACGGCCGGCTGCGCTACCCCAGCTTTCCGCTCTTCGTCCGTGACCCCGTGCGCCTCACGCTCCACCTCCCGCGAGCGCTGCAGGGCAGGTTCGAGGAGCTGAGCTGCGTGCTCCGCCAGGCCGAGCAGCTCTGGGAGGAGCGAGGCGAGCAGAACGCGCTCACGACCTACGAGCTGCACCGCCAGGAGCGCCGCTTTCGCCGCGACGAGGTCGAGCGCGAGCTGCCCCTCGAGTTCGAGCTGCCCGCCGAGAGCCCGACCACCGAGCTGCACGGCGACACCGTCCGCTTCTACGAGCTCGAGGTCTCGGCAGAGACCCCAGGGATCGACTACAGGGCGATCTACCTGCTGCCCATCTATCGCTAGGGCTAGGGCTACTCGCCCTTCTTGGGCTCCTCGGGCGCCTGCTCGCCCTTGAGCACCGCGACCACCTTCTTCTGGAGGGGGACGAGGTCGAGCTCGGCGCGCTGGCGGCGGACCCCGGCCCGGAGCTTCTCGAACACGGCGGCGATCCGTTTGCCGGTTCGCTCCTTGCGCTCGGCGCGGGTCGGAGGCTCCTCGCCCTCCTGCTCCGCCTGCGGCTCGGGCAGGGCGTCGTCGAAGGCGGCCAGCCACTTCAAGAGGGTCGGCTCCGTCGGCTGCGGCATGCGCGCCAGGAGCGAGGCGGAGGTCGCCAGGCCGCCCAGGCGGCGCAGGGCCTCCAGCCGTGGCGGCGCCGGAGCGTAGGCGTCCTCGGCGACCTTGGCCAGCTTGCGCCGCTCGATCTCGTAGACCCGAATCCCGATCGCGAGGTCCCCCGCCGCGATCTGGAGCTTGCCCACCTGCTCGGCGAGGGCCGCGACCTTCTTGCTGCCCAGGGTCTTGCGCAGCTTGGCGAAGCGCTTCAGCACGTCCTGCTGCGCCTGCTTGGGGGTCAGCTCCGCCCCGCCCTCCTCGAGCACGTAGGACTCGGCCCCCGCCGCCCGCTGCGCGGCGTAGCGCTCGAGCACGGCGTCGAGCGCTGCCTGGGCCTGCTTGCCCGCCTTCAGAACCTTCGCGAGCTGCTCCTGGCGCGGACCGAGGGTCTTGCTCAGCGCCGCGCGGACCTTCGCCGCCCGCTGGATCTTGGCGTGGAGTTCGCGCGCCGCCCGCCCGTGCCAGGAGCGCCAGCTCGCGCGCAGCTCCGCGTCGCTCTGCTGGGGGAGCGAGGCGAGCAGGTCGCCCCAGCTCGGCTCCTGGGCCGGCTGAGGGCGGGGGTCGTCGGCGCGGAGCGCGCCGGCGCAGGTGAGCACGAAGAGGCAAGAGAGGGCGAGTCGCTTCATGGCGCCCGACGATAACGCGAGGGCGCCCGCGTCTGGCGCGAAGAGGCCGCGGGGCGCACCATGGGGGCGGAGGAATCGTGGCCCCCGAGGAGCGGACCGCAATCCAGGAACTGCTGCAGCGCGGCGCCCTGACGCGAGAGGCGCTCGGGGTCGCGCAGCGAGAGCAGGCAGCCCGGGCTCGGCAGGGCCGGCCGATCTCCCTGCTCGAGCTGATCCGCGCCCGCTACCTCCCAGGCGGGGTGAGCGCAGGGCCCACGCTGCAGGACCTCTCTGCGCACCGCCCGCCGACTCGCCCCGACAGCGGGAGCAGCTTCGGCCCCGCCGCCGCCGTCCCCCCCAGCGAACGGATCACCCGAGGAACGTCGCTCTCGCAGACCGAGGCCTCCAGCTCGGCGCGGCTGCAGCTCAAGGTCGGCCCCTACCGGGTCGAAGGCGAGCTGGCTCGGGGCGGGATGGGCGTCGTCTACCGAGCGCGGCACGAGCAGCTCGGTCGAAGCGTCGCGCTGAAGCTGCTCCAGGGCGGCGCGAGCGCCTCGGAGCGGCAGCGGGAGCGCTTCCGGCTCGAGGCCGAGGCGGCGGCGCGGCTCCGCCACCCCAACGTGGTCGCGGTCCACGACGTGGGCGAAGCCGAGGACGGGACGCCTTACCTGGCCATGGACCTCGTCGAAGGCGAGTCGCTCGACGAGCGGCTCGAGCGCGACGGCGCCCAGCCCGCGCTGGTCGCGGCGCAGCTCACGGAGAAGATCGCGCGCGCGGTCGACTACGCGCACGAGCACTTGATCCTGCACCGCGACCTCAAGCCGGCCAACGTGTTGATCGAGGCCGCCTCGGGCGAGCCCCTCCTGACCGACTTCGGCCTCGCCAAGCTCGTCGGCGACGAGCGCGAGCGGATCACCCGCACCGGCCAAATGATGGGCACCCCGCACTACGCCGCGCCGGAGCAGCTGGGCGGCAAGGCCGTCGACCAACGCGCGGACGTCTACGGCCTGGGAGGCACCCTCTACGCGCTCCTCGTCGGCGAGCCCCCCTTCAACGGCGAGACCCTGGTCGAGCTGGCCGGCAAGGTCGCCCACGAGGAGCCCGCCCCGCCCAGCAAGCGAGTCGAGGGGATCGACAAGGACCTCGAGACGATCTGCCTGCGCTGCCTCGAGAAGGACCCGGCCGCCCGCTACCCCAGCGCCCGCGCCCTGGCGGACGACCTGAGCCGCTTCCTCGCCCACGAGTCGATCGAGGCCCGCCGCCCCAACGTGCTCGAGCGCGGGCGCAAGTGGAC
>CALDQK010000716.1 GCA_937911525.1 uncultured bacterium | reverse complement strand
CGACATGGGCTTCGCGGCCGTGGCCTTCCGCGAGGGCCTGATCCAGGTCCCCGAGCTGGAGCGGGCCCTCAGCGAGCGCGCTCGCTCGCCTGGCGTCAGCCTGGCGCAGGTCTTCCTCTCGCGCGGGGTGCTCTCCCCCCATGACGTGGAGCAGGTCGCGCGCGGGCTCAACGCCGCTCGTCAGGAGAAGCTGACCGTCCCCGGCTACGAGTGGGTCGACGTGCTCGGCTACGGCGTCACGAGCATCGTGCTCAAGGCGCGCCACGCCGTGCTCGACCGCGAGGTCGCGATCAAGCTCTTCCGCGAGGAGCACATTCAGGCCACCAGCGCCGACGCGCTGGTCGAAGAGGCCAAGGCCGTGGCCCGCCTGCACCACCGGAACGTGGTCGAGCTCTACGAGGTCGGCCGGGTGCGGCGCCGGATCTACTTCGTGATGGAGCTCGTCGAGGGCCCGACCCTGCTGGACGTCATCCGCGAGCAGGGCCCCGTCCCCGAGCACCGCGCGCTGCGCATGGCCTGCGACGTGGCGCGCGCGCTCTCGGCCATTCACGCGCAGGGGCTCGTCCACCGCGACGTGAAGCCGCAGAACATCCTGATCTCGGGGGAGCGGGTCAAGCTGACCGACCTCGGCCTGGTCTGCGAGCAGGGCCAGGCGACCGAGGACTTCGCCGTGTTCGGCTCGCCCTACACCATGTCCCCCGAGCAGGCGAACGGCGAGCCGGTCGACGAGCGCGCCGACCTCTACGGCCTCGGCGCGACCCTCTACTACGCCCTGACCGAGGAGCCCCCCTACGGCGGGCAGGACACCCTCGGGATCATGATGGCTCACATGACCGCGCCGATCCCCGATCCGCGCGCGCGGATCCCGGGCCTCAGCGCGGGGACCGCCGAGCTGGTCATGAAGCTCCTCGCCAAGGAGCGCGAGGGCCGCACCCAGTCCGCCGAGGAGACCCTGGCGGCCCTCGAGGGCGTGCTGGCCTTCCTCTAGCCCCTCCCTCAGCTCAAAGGAGCTCCGTGAGCGACTTCGTCAAGCGCCTGCGCGACAACCTGTGCCTGGTCATCAAGGGCAAGGAGCCGGAGGTCGAGCTCCTGATCGCGGCCTTCCTCGGCGGCGGCAACATCCTGCTGACGGACGTGCCGGGCGTGGGGAAGACGACCCTGGCCAAGGCGATGGCGGCCTCGATCGCGGGCGAGTTCCGCCGCGCCCAGTTCACGCCCGACCTCCTGCCGGCGGACGTGACCGGCGGCAGCATCTACAACCCCAAGGAGGGCAGCTTCGACTTCCGCCCCGGGCCCGTGTTCACCAACGTCCTCCTGGCCGACGAGATCAACCGCGCCAGCCCGCGCACCCAGTCGGCGCTGCTGGAGGCGATGGCCGAGGGGCAGGTCAGCGTGGAGGGCGAGACCCACAAGCTGGTCCAGCCCTTCTGGGTGATCGCGACCCAGAACCCGGTCGAACAGCACGGCACCTACCCGCTGCCCGAGGCCCAGCTCGACCGCTTCGCGATGGAGCTCTCGATGGGCTACCCGCCAGCCGCCCAGGAGATCGAGATCCTGATGGCGCTGACCGAGCCCTCCCGCCTGACCTCGCTCCAGCCCGTCACCGACCTCGAGGAGGTCGTCGCCGAGCGCACTCGCGTCCAGCAGATGCACGTCGACCCCGACCTCTGCCGCTACATCGTGGACCTGCTCGAGGCGACGCGGACCGACACGCGCCTCAGCCTCGGGGTCTCGCCGCGCGGTGGGATCAGCCTCTACCGCATGGCCCAGGGCCACGCCGCCGTGGCCGGCCGCGACGCGGTCCAGCCCGACGACATCAAGGCCGTCGCCGTCAACACCCTCGCCCACCGGCTCTCCCTCGAGACCAAGGCCAAGTACTCGGGCGTGAGCAAACGCGGCGTCGTGGAGGACCTGCTGGAGCGCGTGCCCGTCCCGGTATGAGGAGCGCGGCGGCGAGCGACCACAGCGCGAGCGGGGCGCCCCCCCTGGCGGGGTCCGAGGGGCCCGAGGACCCCTTCCTCCCGCAGCCGATCCCCTTCACGGAGCGCCTGCCCCAGGTCTCGCTCGTCAAGAGCATGCTGGAGCGGCTGTGGATGAGCTGGACCCCGGCGGGGCGGGCCTATCTGGTCGCGACCACGCTCATCGGCGGCGTCTCGGCCGGCTTCACGCTCAGCTACGGGATGTACGCCATCGCCGCGCTGCTCCTCGCCCTGGGCGCCATCGACGGCGTCCTGGGCTGGCTCGCCCTCCCGCGGGTCACGATTCGCCGCCAGACGACCGGCCGCTGCGCCGCAGGCGCCCTGGTCACCGCCCGGGCGCGCGTCGAGCACACGGGCCGGCTGCCGGGCTTCGACCTCGCCCTGCGCGAGGACCTCAAGCCGCGCGTCGTGCGCCACCCCGGCGAGCTGGCCTACCTCCCCCGCCTCGACCCCGGCCAGAGCGTCGAGCTGAGCGCGACCTTCCAGCCCCTGCGCCGCGGGGCCTACGAGCTGCCGGGCCCCGAGCTGCTCTCGGCCTTCCCCTTCGGGCTCTACGTGAACCGCAAGCGCTCCAAGCAGCCGATGAGCCTGCTCGTCACGCCGCACTTCGTGCCCCTCGTGTCGCTGAGGGTGCCCGCGGGCCACAAGCACCAGCCCGGCGGCCTGCAGCTGACGAGCAAGGTCGGCGACAGCGAGGAGTTCATCGGCAACCGCGAGTACCGACCCGGCGACCGCCTGCGCGACATTCACCACGCCGCCTGGGCCCGCGTGGGCAAGCCCGTGGTGCGCGAGTTCCAGGAGGAATACCTGACCCGGATCGCGCTGGTCGTGGACACCTTCGTGGGCCGCGAACCGCTCCCCCCCGGCAGGCGACGTCGGCTCGAGGCCGGGATCAGCCTCGGCGCGGCGGTCGCAGACGCCCTCAGCCGCCAGGAGTACGTGATCGACCTCTTCGCGGCGGGCCAGGAGCTCTACCACTTCCAGGCCGGTCGCCACCTGGCCTTCCTGGACGACGTCCTCGACGTGCTGGCCTGCATCGACCCCTGCCCCAAGGACCCCTTCCCCGAGCTGGGGCCCGCCGTGGGTCAGTCCCTGGCCCAGATCAGCACCGCGATCGTGGTCCTGCTCGACTGGGACGAGACCCGCCGTGACTTCGTCGAGCTGCTCAAGGACAACGGCCTCGAGACCCTGGTGTTCGTCGTCCGCGACAAGGCGCCCACCCTCGACCCGACCGGCTTCTTGACCGCGGGCGGAGAGGTCCGCGTGTTCAGCCCGGCTGAGGTCGAGCAAGGGCTGGGCAGCCTGTGAGCGGCCAGGCCGTGAGTGGGCAGCCTGCGAGCAGGCAGCTGGTGAACCTCGATCGCGAGATGGTGATCGGCGGCCTGGGCGTCGCGCTGGTCTACGCGCTGTTGATCCTGGTCAGCCCGCACTGGCCCTACCTCCTCCCGGGCATGATCGCGCTCGCGGTCCTGCCCTTCGCGCCCGCCGCCCTCAGGCGCCCGTGGGGCACGATCGCGTTCCTGGTCCTGACCCTGCCCTTCGCCTTCTCGCACCAGGGCATGGGTGAGCAGAAGCTCAAGACGATCAGCGCCTCGGTCTTCCACGGGACCTTCTTCGCCGCCTGCTACTGCAACACCGCCGCGGTCCTCTCGCTCTACGCGCCTTTGGGCACGCGCCAGCGCCTCGTCCGCACGATGCTCTTCGTCGCCAGCGCCCTGACCTTCGCCGGCGTCGGCTTCCCCGGCTGGCTGCACCGGCTCAAGGTGTGGGCCGACGCCACCGGCCTCGGGGAGCGCGCGCCCCACCCCCACGTGGTGCTCCTGGTCGCCGCCGGGGTCGTGGTCCTGCTCCTCGTCCTCGGCCTGCGCAGCGACCTCCGCACGCTCCCCGCCAGCAAGGCGAGCCCCGCCTCGCGCGGCGAGGGGGGAGCGCTGCGCAAGGTCCTCGTGGGAGCGCTCTTCCTGGTCGCGCTCGGCTTCGGGACCGGGATCTCGCTCAGCGTCCGGAGCAACTACGAGCGGATCAGCCAGCTGGTGTTCGAGCTGACCCGCGGGATCCCCCTGCGCGCGACGGGAGGCTTCTCGGACCAGGCGGCCATCGGCGACGTGATGGCCAACAAGAGCTGGCAGGGCGGGCGCACGATCGCGCTGCGGGCCTTCGGCGAGCAGCGCCCCGGCTACCTGCGCGGGAAGGTGTTCTCGGTCTACGTGCCGCGCCAGGGCTGGCTCGTGGCGCCGCCCCCTCCGGCCAAGCAGCCGGACGGCGCCCCCGCGCCCAAGCCGCGTAAGGGCAGCGTCGGTCGCCAGACGGTCGAGGCCGAGGAGGGCCGCGTGGCCTTCCCGGGCCGGCCCGCGGTCCCAGGCGACGCCGAGCCCGAGCACCGGATCGTGACCAGCCGGCGCTACAACGCGATCTACTTCACGCCCCTGCGCGCGACGGCCGTGGACTCCAAGGCGGAGCGCCTCGCGCTCTACCGCGGGAACATCCTGCGCAGCCTCGACGCCCCCACCGAGGGCGGCTACTTCGTCCACCGCGCCCCGCGGGTCCCCCTCCGCCGCGAGGCCGACGACCCGCTCTATCGCGAGCTCCCCGACGACCCCCAGCTGCTCGAGGCCCTCGATCGCCACATCGAGCGGGCCAAGCTGGCGCGGGGCCCGCACCTGCGCCGCCTGCTGATGCAGCTCGCGGAGCACTTCGAGGCCAACTACGAGTACAAGTTCGGGATCGACTTCCGCGAGGACGGCCCGGACGCGATCGTCCAGTTCTTGAGCGAGAAGGCCCACGGCCACTGCGAGCTCTTCGCCAGCAGCGGCGCCATGATCCTGCGGCGCCTCGGCTACGCCTCGCGCTACGTGACCGGCTTCGTGTGCGAGGAGAAGAACGCCTACGACGACGAGCTGTGGATCGCGCGCAACGGCGCGGCCCACGCCTGGGTCGAGGTCTATGACCAGCGCGAGGGCTGGATCACGGCCGAGTTCACCCCCTCGGCCGGCCTCCCCCAGCCCGTCCCGCCCAGCTCGCTCGAGTCCTTCCTCGACTACCTGCGCGGCCAGTGGCAGCGCTTCAAGTCGTTCCAGTGGCGCCGGCTCCCGCTCGAGGCCGCCTACGCCCTGCGCGCGGGGATCGAGTGGGTCCTGGCCGCCTGGTGGCGGATCGCGATCGCGCTGGGCCTGCTCCTGGTGTGGCTCTTCCGCTGGTGGCGCCGTCGCCGGGCGCCGGCCGAAGAGGCCGCCCCCGCCCGGGTGCTCAGCCCCGCCGTCAGCGCCCTGCGCGAGCGCTTCCTCGCGCTCGAGGCAGAGCTCGGCCAGGCGGGCCTCGGCCGCTCCCCGGCGGAGACGCTGCTCGAGTACGCCAAGCGCCTCCGCGCCGCCGAGCCCCCCCAGGGGCTCGCCCACGACCTGGGCCAGGTCGCCGAGCTGAGCGAAGAGCTGGCGCTCGCCCGCTACGCGCGCGAAGCCGAGAGCAGCGCGGAGATCTCCAGCTGAGCTGGAAGGAAGGGCCCCCCGAGCCCTTCTCCCAGGGGCCGCCGCGTCGTGTACAAGCGATGAGCAACCAGGAGGATCGGCATGGGTGAGGGGTCGCGCGAGCGGGACTTGGTCCTGGCTCCCAACGAATACGCCTATATCTCGGACCAGACGAAGGGCAACATCAACGCCTACGTCGGGCCCTACAAGACCAGCCTGGCGAACACCGACCAGCCGGTGTTCTTCGACGAGCGGAGCAAGCGCTTCGAGCGCTGCTCGCTCGAGCAGGCGACCAAGATCTTCGCCACCGCGCCCGAGGGCTGGTACATCACCCTCAAGAACCCGCCCAGCGACGACAAGCCGCCCCAGCGCGGGACGGTCAACAGCCTCCCCGAGCTGAAGATCGGCCACAAGGTGAACCTGCCGGGCCCGGCCAGCTTCGCCCTCTGGCCCGGCCAAATGGCCCGCGTCGTCAAGGGCCACGCCCTGCGCAGCAACCACTACCTGCTGGCGCGGGTCTACGAGGAGGAGAGCGCCAAGCAGAGCTGGGGCGAGGCGGTGATCCGGCCCGCCGGCGAGGGCGAGGCGCTCCCCGCCGACGAGCTGACGCCCAGCCTGACCCTGGGGCAGTTCATCGTGATCAAGGGCACCGACGTGTCCTTCTACATCCCGCCGACCGGGATCGAGGTCGTGCGCGACCGCGCCGGCAACTACGTGCGCCAGGCGGTCACGCTCGAGCGGCTCGAGTACTGCATCTTGCTCGACGAGGACGGGAACAAGCGCTTCATTCAGGGCCCGGCGGTGGTGTTCCCCGAGCCGACCGAGCAGTTCGTGACCCGGGGCGGCCGGCGCAAGTTCAAGGCCATCGAGCTGAACGAGATCAGCGGGCTCTACGTGAAGGTGATCGCGCCCTACAGCGACGACCAGCGCGAGTATCAGGTCGGCGACGAGCTCTTCATCACCGGCCAGGAACAGATGATCTACTTCCCGCGCCCTGAGCACGCGGTGATCAAGTACGGCGAGCAGGAGATCCACTACGCCGTCGCGATCCCGGCCGGCGAAGGCCGCTACTGCCTCGACCGTCGCACCGGGCAAGTCCGGCTCGTGCGCGGCCCGAAGATGTTCCTGCCCGACCCGCGCCGCGAGGTGATCGTGCGCCGCGTGCTCGACCCGCACCACGTCGAGCTGTGGTTCCCGGGCAACCGGGAGGCGCTGCAGGTCAACCAGCAGCTCAAGGAGGAGCTGCGCGGCAGCGGCGGCGAGATGCTGGTCCAGGCCGCCGAGCCCCTCAGCGAGGCCGTCGCCTTCGCAGAGGACGAGGTCCTCGACGAGCTGGTCGGAGATGACTTCCGCCGCAGGCCGACCTACACCCCGCCCCGGACCCTGACCCTCGACACCAAGTACGAGGGAGCCGTCGGCGTCTCGGTGTGGACCGGCTACGCGATGCTCGTCGTCTCGCGCTCGGGCGAGCGCCAGGTCCTGGTGGGCCCCCACGCGCGCCTGCTCGAATACGACGAGACCCTCGAGCCCATGGAGCTCTCGACCGGCACGCCCAAGTCGGACGAGCGCCTGCTCAAGACCGCCTACCTGCGCGTGCTCCACAACAAGGTCAGCGACGTGGTCGAGGCCGAGACGCAGGACCTGGTCCCGGTCTCGATCCGGCTCAGCTACCGGGTCAACTTCGAGGGGGAGCCCGAGCGCTGGTTCAACGTCGAGAACTACGTCAAGTTCCTGACCGAGCACATGCGCTCGCTGCTGCGCAACGCGGTCAAGCGGCGCGGAATCGAGGAGTTCTACGCCCAGTCGATCGACGTGGTGCGCGACACCGTGCTCGGCCTCCCCGGCGAGGAGGGCAAGCGCCCCGGCCGGCCCTTCAGCGAGAACGGGATGCGGATCTACGACGTCGAGGTGCTCGACGTGAAGATCGAGAACGACGCCATCGAGGAGCTGCTGGTCGAGGCCCAGCAGAGCGTGTTCGCCCAGACCCTCCAGCTCCAGGCCGAGCGGCGCCGCCTGAACGCCGTCCAGGAGACCGAGGTCGTCAAGCGCGAGGTCGCCACCGCCCAGACCGCGACCGAGCTGCGCCAGCTCGAGCTGCGAGCCGAGTCGATCAAGCGCAAGCACGAGGTCGAGCTGACCGAGGTCGAGGCCCAGAGCAACGTCGAGCAGAAGCGCCTGAGCGCGCGCCTCTCCGACGAGCAGGCGATCAGCCAGATCGAGGAGGTCTCGCGGGTCCGCAAGCAGGCCACCGCCGAGCTGCGGCTCGAGATCGCCGAGCGCGAGCAGGCGCAGCGCCTGGCCGAGCTCCAGGCCGAGGCGGCGGCCGTCGTGACCAAGGCCGGCGCCGTCTCGCCTGACCTCATCGCGGCCCTGCAGGCCTTCGGCGACAAGGCGCTCGTCGAGCGCGTCTCCGAGTCCATGGCGCCCCTGGCGATCCTGGGCGGCGAGAGCGTGACGGAGGTCCTGGCCAAGCTCCTGCACGGCACGGCCCTGGAGAAGGTCCTGCCGGCGGCGCCCCAGCGCTCGGGGAAGAAGGGGAAGAGCTAGTCAGGAAGGGGGGGAGCTGTCGCTAGAGCGACAGCTCCTTCGCGCTGCGGAGATTGAACGGAGAAAACTGGAAAACTAGAAAGCGCGGTGAGTGTTCAGCGGAGCTGCCTCTTCGAGTTTTCCAGTTTTCTCCGTTCATTGCCTCGATAGAGAGGGAGCTGTCGCTAGAGCGACAGCTCCTTCGCGCTGCGGAGATTGAACGGAGAAAACTGGAAAACTAGAAAGCGCGGTGAGTGTTCAGCGGAGCTGCCTCTTCGAGTTTTCCAGTTTTCTCCGTTCATTGCCTCGATAGAGAGGGAGCTGTCGCTCTTGCGACAGCTCCTTCGCGTTGCGGAGACAAGGCAGCCTTCTTGCCTTCCAGCTCAGAGCTGCTCGAGCGCGTCGCGCGCGAGCTCCCGCAGCGCGGCGGCGTCCGGCGCCTCGACCAGGGCGGCGCGACGCTCGTCGTCCGCGAGCAGGCGGGCCAACTCGCCCAGGGCCGTCAGGTGCGCGTGGGCGTCGTCGCGCGGGCTGATCAGGACGAACACCACGCGGACCGGCGG
>CALDQK010000715.1 GCA_937911525.1 uncultured bacterium | reverse complement strand
AGCCGAGGGCGTGCCGAGCCGCTCCGGCCCAGCTCGCGGGGACCTGGCTCGGGGAGAGGGGATCCTCAGCCGCTGGGCCTGGCAGCTCGCTCCAGGGCTCGCCAAGGAGCGCCTCACGCAGCTCGGCGGGGACGGGGCCAGCGATCCAGAGCGTCGCCTCGCGCGGGAGGAGGCTCAGCGCCAGATCCACCTCGCCGCCCACCGCGCAGCGCGCGACTCGAGCCGCGACCACGCGCCCCCGCTCGATGCGCTGAGTCGAGACGGCGCCCCGACCGAGCTCCAGGACCACGGTCGAGCCTGCGGCGGGCTCGAGCTCGGCTGCCGCGCAGCCCAGCGAGGGATAGAGGCCCTTGAGCCGCAGACCGGCTCGGGTGAAGGCAGCGCGGGCCGCGTCGCGCGCGTGGGGGCGGAGACCGCAAGCCAGGAGCGGTCCGCGGCCCTCGACTCGGGCCCACCCGCAGGCGACTTCGGCCTGACCCTCGCTGGTCGGCCCGGGTTCGGGCTCGGGGGGGAGGAAGGGCTCGAGCTCCCAGCCCAAGAGGGTCTCCGTTCGCTCAGGCGGGAGACGTCCGTGCCCGGGCAGCTCGACGCAGGCGCCGACCACCTCGCTCGAGAGCAGGATCGCCGAGCGCGGCAGCTTCTCCCCCGAGGGCAGCGCGGCGCTGAGCGCCTGCTTCAACTCGTGGAGGTCCGCCCCCAGCTCGGCGCCAGCGGGGACGCTCGCGCTGGCGAGCGCGCGCCAGCCAGGCGCCCAGCCGAGGACGGCGCCCCGGCAGGTGGCTTGATCGCGCGCGACCACGGTCAGGCGCGGGGCGCGCCGGGGCAGCGGGGCCAGGGGGGAGGCTGGCGGAGGCGTGGGGCTGCCCGCGGGATCGGCGAGCAGCTGAGCTTGGTCGGGCTGCCTCACGGCGTCGTCGGCTCGTCCAGAACGAGGGTCACCTCCGACGAGGAGACGCCCGGGAGGAAGGTCAGGGTGGTCAAGGGGCCGAGCAAGTCGGGTTCGTCTGCGTCGCTCCCGGCGCGGACCAAGGCCAGGGCCCGCCGCCCCCACGGCACCTCGAGCGGCCTCGCCTCGTCCGCCGGAACGAGAGGCCCGAGCGACTCGCTCAGGTCCCCGTCCGCGAGCTCACCCAGGAAGGGCCCGGAGACTCGTCGGTCCCAGATCAGCGACGTTCCCGCTTCACTCGGCCGGGGCGCCTTGGCGGCGACGACCAGGACAGCGACCTGGGTCAGGTCGGCCGGGGCGCCGCTCTGGTTGCGGACTCGAACGCTGAGATCGGCGAGGGAGACGAGGTAGTCGCGCCGCCCGACGAGCTCACGCCGGGTCCTGGGCTGCTCGAAGGCATAAAGGCCGCTCGGCGCCCCCGCGCTAGAGAGGTCGAGCGCTTCGTCCTCGGCTTCGTAGCGCCAGCCGTAGTTGCCGTCCTCGTCCTCGTCCACGTTCTGCCAACCGTCTCGGTAGGCCAGGACCTCGACGCCCCCAGGGCCGGTCTCGGTCTGCCCGCGCAGATAGGGCCCTCGCCAGCCAGCACCCACGGCCGCTCCACGGGGGGGGCGCTCGGAGCTGGCGACCTCGGGCAGCTGGTCCTCCGCCAGGTGCACCTTCCACTGCAGATTCGCGCTGCTCGGCGCCTCGATCAGCTCGCTGAGGCTCTCGGGGAGCCGCCCCATGTCCGCGGCGAAGCCGCCGATCGCGACCTGCTGACCAACGCGTCGTTCCTCCTCTCCCAGGATCGCGACGCGAATCCGCTCGCGGCGGACCTTCGTGTCGTCGTAGCGCGACTGCTGATCCACCTGGGTCCCCAGGCTGCTCGCCATGCCAGCGACGGCCGCGAGGAGGAACACGACTAAGAGGAGCTCGAGGAGGGTGAAGGAGCGGGGAGCGAGCATGGTTCAGCGGTAGAGGTAGAGGACCAGGTCGTCGCCCGAGCCCTGGGGCTCGAGTTGGTGGTTCTCCCCGAGGCAGATCAAGCGGGCTTGCTGGCGATCGCTGGGGACGATCAAGAGGTAGGGGCTGCCCTGCTGCTCGAGGTCGGCTCCCGCCGGGAAGGGAGCCCAGCTCAGCTGGCCTGCCTCGCCGCAGGGGTGAACGAAGGGGTCGGCCACGGCCGGCACGCCGCTCAGGGCCACTCCGTGGAGCGCGGCGTCGGCGTCGACGCCGGGCGCGATCCGCCGATCGAGGAAGCCAGCTCGCACCTGCCCCTCGCTGCCCATGCTGAGGTAGGGGCCACGCCAGCCCCGCCGGCGGTCGGGGTCCCAGCTCGCGAGGGGGTGGTCCGGGAGGGGATTCAGCACCAGTTGCCAGAGGTTGGCGGCTGAGTCCGCCCACTCTTCGACCTGGAGCGCGGGGACCCCCAGCTCCTCGATCCGACTCGCGGAGACGGCTCCCACTCCTCGGCCTGCCAGGTCAAAGGGACCTTCGCCGGGGAGGTAGCCCGTGTCGGCCTCGAAGCGAAGCAAGGCCTCGCGGACCTGAGCCATCTCGTGGCGCGCTAGATCCCGCTGCGCCGGGGCGCGCACCCCTCCCATCGAGGCGACGAGACCACCGGCCACGATCGCGAGGATCGCGACCACGGCCAGGACCTCGAGGAGGCTGAACGTGCGCCTGGCAGAGGCCTTCAGGGTGCACCTTGGGGGAGAGGAGAGCAGGGGACCAGCGGATCGGCTGCAACTCCCGCTCCAAGGCCCCTTCACGGCGGAGGCGGACTTGGCTCCCCGGGGTGACGCGCCCTGCGCCAAGGAGGCGCAGAACCATCCTGGCGGCCCGCAGGAGGCTCCCAGGAGGAGGTGACGCGCCGTGAGCCAAGGCTGGGGCGGCCTGCCCCAGGTGGGCGGCCCAAGTCGTGCGCTGGGGAGCCTTCGCGCGGCCCTGAGCTTGCAGAGCTGATTCACGACCCCCCACCCAACCTCTCACTCCTCTCACCTCTCTAAAGGAGCGGCATGACTCAACGACGCACCAAGGCGTTCACGCTGATCGAGTTGCTGGTGGTGATCAGCATCGTCGCGCTGATCAGCGGCGCCGTCGTGGCCCTCAACAACGGCCTCACGACCGACTCCGCGATCACCATGACGATCGCCACCCAGAAGCAGCTCACCAACCAGGTGGCCCAGTTCCACCGTGGACATGGAGGACGTCTCCCCGACGGCTTCGACTCCATGCTCCGGGACGACTACGCGACCAACGCCCTGGGCGCGGCCGCGACCTACACCACCACTGGGCCCCTCGAACTGGTCGACCGGACGACCGACAGCGAAGGGAAGGGCGGCGCCCCTCGCGGCCTGATCTACACCGGCTTCGACGCCGACCAGGACGGCTTCGCCGACGAGGGAGCGCTGGCCAAGGGTCTGACGATCATGTCCTGGAGCGGCCAGGGGGTGCACACGCTCACGATCGCGCGCCTCAACGCGACCGACCTCGCCGCGCTCAACTCGCTCGGGCTCACCCACGTCTACGACATCGCCCACGACCAGGACCTCGTCGACGGCGAGCTGACCCGCGTCCGCCGCGACCTCGCGGTCGGTGACCCGATCGTGATGCTGGATCCGGGCGGCCTCGGGACGACCTACGACGCCTTCACTCAGACAGACGGCCTGACGGACGCCGAGGTCCTGACCAACCGCCCCCACTTTGCGGTGTTCGGGATCGGCCCCAACTGCAGCCTGATCGGCGATCGGCGCGGCGGCCTCCAGGAGGCCCCGGTGTGCTCGACGATCGTGCCCTGGATCACCGCCGCTCCCAGCGGCAACAACGGCTACTACGACCGCTATATGGCGGTGGTCAAGCTCCCCGTCGATCCGCAGGACGAGCCCGCCTTCGTGGGGGTGCTCGAGTCGAACGGCTGGGGCGTCCACTCCGCCAAGATCTGGTATTCGCGCAACCGCGAGTAGCCCCCTCCCTCCAACCTCCCCTCCAACAGCGCGCGTCGCGCTCCCGCCGACGCGCTCCTCCAAACCCTTCGCACCAAGGAAATCGCATGACCCTTCGCACCACGCGACGTCGCTTCACCCTCGTCGAGCTCTTGATCGTGATCGCGTTGATCGCGGTCGTCAGCGGCATGGTCGTCGGCCTTTTCGGCTCGGCCGTCGACAAGTCTGCCGCGACGGCCTCCATGGCCACTCAGAAGCAGCTGGTCAATCAGTTCAACTCCTACCAGCAGCTGCACGGCAACACCCTCCCCGACGACTTCGACTCGCTGATGGCCGAGACGGTCACCGGCACCTACGACACCGTCGGCACCTACAGCGTGATCGGCGAAGGCACCTTCGACATCAACGTGGCCGCGGACCCGACGCTCTTCTTTCGCCAGCTCGTGCCCCCCAGCGCGACCACCAACGAGCAGTACATCAACCGCGGCGTCCACCTCGACGGGTACACCGGCGCCAACCGGACCCTGACCGTCAAGCAGCTGAGCGACGACGACGTGCGGGTGCTGGCCAACCTGGGGATCACCACTCTCTACGACCTGCGCGAGCGGGACCTCTTCTACGGCGAGCCGAGCACCACCGCCCGCGCGATCGCCAGCGGCGGGCCCATCGCGATCGTCGACCCCCAGACCGTGGCCGGCCAGCGGCTCTACCACGACTTCGGCATTGACCTCTCGAACCAGACGGACTTCCCCCGCAAGGGCACCGACGACGCGGGCACGCCCTGGGACGACAGCGAGGAGCTGACGGACGCGGCCCGGGTCCTGGCCTTCCAGCAGGGCTTCTTCTACGTCCTCGGCGTGGGCGTCAACTCCGAGATCGTCGGCGACCAGCTCGCGGGCGTGCAGGAGCCCCCCACCAGCGCCGTCGTCTCGCAGGGCTTCTACAACTACTTCTCGCTCGTGATCAAGAAGGGCGCCGCCAGCCGGGGTGACCGCAACCCCGGAATCGCGGGCGTGCTCGACCCGCGCGGCCGCGGCGCCAGCGCGGCCCGGCAGGCCGTGAACGCGATCCAGTAGCCCAACTCCACACCGACCGACCGGCACCCGCGCGCCGAGGCGTTCTCGGCGCGGGGGGGCCACTTCCCTCCCAGGTGCAAGCGTGGCGCGCTCCGCTCTCCGCAGCCTCAAGCTCTTCGTGGTGCTGGCCGCCCTCCTTGGCTCGGCCAGCGCAGGTCTGTTCCTGACCCTCTTCGGGGGAGCGTCCAACGAGAAGGCCCCAAAGCTGCGCACGACCGAGTCCCTCGAGAGCGAGCGCGCCGCCGAGCAGGCGGGCTACGAGGTGACCATGTCCCCCATGGGGACGGTTCGCTTCGCGCGGCCCCCGCGACGAGTGGTCACTCAGGACGCCAACTACAACGACATGCTGGTGGCGGCTGGGGTGGGCGAGCGCCTGATCACTACCGGCTACCCGAACAACTTCTTCGAGGGCTTCTACGCGCAGATCCCGGGGCTAGCGCCCGGGGGCGGGATCGACCGCGAGCAAATCAGCTACCTCAGCGGCACCCCCGGGATGCAGTTCGACAAGGAGCTGCTCTATCGGCTGAAGGCCGACGTGCACCACATAGACCCCATCCAACTCGCCATGCGGCGCGGCTGGAGCAAGGCCGACATCGACGAGATCACCCGCAACGTGGGGCCCTTCTTCGCCAACCGCTACAGCCGCGAGAACATCTACCCGGGCCAGGAGCCCTACGAGTTCTATTCGGTGTGGGGGCTGGGCGAGAAGGTCGCCGAGGTCTACCGCCGGGGCGACTACGTCCGCCGCCTGCACGCGATCGGCGACGCGCTCGAGGCGCGGATCCGCGCCAAGCTCCCGCCCCTCGAGGAGCGCCCGCGGGTCGGGCTGATCTACTACGGCCGCAGCAGGATCACGCCCTACAGCCTCGGGCACGGCGGGTTCAGCCAGGCCCACTACGTGGCCGTCGGCGCGCGCGACGCCTTCGAGGGCCACGACCTCTCGACCTACGGCGAGGGGGGCGGGACGGGCACGGCCCTCGACCTCGAGGGCCTGCTCTCGATCGACCCCGAGGTCTTGATCATGCCCTTCGCGATCTACGGCGCCCCGGGCTCGGGCAAGGGCGCGCGGGCCGGCTACGAGGCGCTGCTGAAGCTGCGCGACGACCCGCTCGGCAAGCGGCTGAAGGCGATCCAGCGCGACCAGGTCTACCCGGGCGGGACCCCGCTCCAGGGCCCGCTCTTCTACCTGTTCCAGGTCGAGATGGCCGCCAAGCAGATCTACCCGCACATCTTCGGGCGCTACCGCGACGACCAGGCCTACCCCCCGGCCGAGTGCCTGTTCGAGCGGGAGGCGGTGGCCCAGATCCTGCGCGAGGCCCATGGGCGCTAGGCCACCCGAGTGGGCCGCGGGCGAGGTCCAGCCGCACCGCAGCGCGCGGGTGTTGGCCTTGGTGGCGCTCGTCTCCTTCCTGATCGTGAGCGCGGCGACGTTGATCCAGATCGGCGCGGGCTCCTACGACATGACCTGGCGCGAGGCCTGGGCTGCTTTGAGCGACCCGGCCCTGTGGCGCGACCCCAGCGTGATCCTGCGCCTGTTCCTGGGCGAGGGCGCGGCCGATCGCTTGGGCTGCTGCACGCCAGAGGCGATCCCGACCGCGACCCTGATCGTGTGGACCGTGCGCATGCCGCGGGTCCTGGTTGGGATCCTGGTTGGGGTCAACCTGGCCTTCTCCGGCTGCATCTTCCAGGCGATCACCCGCAACGAAATGGCCAGCCCCTACCTGCTCGGCGTCAGCTCCGGCGCGGGCCTCACGATCCTGGTCGTGCTGGTGATCTACCCTCACCTTGGGGTGCACCTGCCCTTGCTGGCCATGGTCGGCGGCATGGTCGCCTTCGTGCTCGTCTACGCGATCGCCTGGAACCACGGCACGAGCCCAGTGCGCCTGGTGCTGGCCGGTGTAATCGTGGGCGCGGTTGCCGGTTCGATCCAGACCGCGCTCCACTACCTGGTGACCGACATCACGGTCGTCCAGGACGCGCTGGCCTGGACCTCGGGCTCGCTGGTCGGGGTCGGCTGGGCGCAGGTGCGCATGATCGCCCCCTGGACCGTGCTCTGCGTGACCCTCGGCCTGAGCGGCGCGCGCTACCTCGACGTGCTCCTCCTCGGCGACGAGACCGCCAAGGCGCTCGGCATGTCGATCGAGCGGGCCCGCTTCCTGCTCGCGAGCGCCGCCGTGCTCTCGGCGGCCTCGGCCGTCTCGGTCGCGGGCCTGATCGGCTTCGTCGGCCTGATCGTGCCGCACATCGTGCGCAGCCTCGTCGGCTCCCCGCACCACCGCCTGCTGGTCGGCTGCCTGCTCGCGGGGCCCGCCCTGCTGGTCGGCGCCGACGCCGCCGCCCGCCTGGTGCTCAACCCGCTGCAGGTCCCCGTAGGCCTCGTGCTCGGGGTGCTGGGTGGCGGGTTCTTCCTCTACCTGATGCGCCGCAAGCGCGACTTTGGACGCCTGTGAGCGACGCCGCCCCAGCCCCAGGAGCAGACCCGCCCGAGGAGGCTGGCCTCTCAGCCAGCGAGCTGACCGTCCGCTACCGGCGCGACCGCCCGCCGGTCCTCGAGGAGCAGTCGATCGCGCTGCCCCTGGGCGGGATCAGTGTGTTCATTGGCCCCAACGGCTCGGGCAAGAGCACCTTGCTCAAGGCGCTAGCGCGCCAGCTCAGTCCCGAGGCCGGCCAGGTCGTGTTGGACGGGCGGGACCTCGCCAGCTACAGCGGACGAGAGCTGGCGCTGCGGCTGGGGATCCTGTTCCAGGAGAACTCGGCCCCCAACGACCTGAGCGTCGAGGAGCTGACCTATCACGGGCGCTACCCCCACCGGCGCCTGTTCGAGTCGCTCACCGAGGCCGACCACGAGGCGGTCGAGCGCGCGCTCACTCTCTGCGGCGCGACCCACCTCCGCCACCGCCCGATCAGCCAGATCAGCTCGGGCCAGAAGCAGCTGGCCTGGATCGCGATGCTGATCGCGCAGTCGCCGCGCTACCTCTTCCTGGACGAGCCGACGACCTACCTCGACATGGCGCACCAGTTCGACGTCATGAACCTGATCGAGCGCCTGAACGAGGAGCTGGGCTGCACGATCGTGATCAGCGTCCATGACATCAACCTGGCCGCGCGCTATGCCGACCACGTGTTCGCGCTCCGCGAGGGGCGCCTGGTCGCGTCGGGCACCCCCGAGGAAGTGCTCCGGGTCGAGACCCTGCGCGAGGTGTTCGAGGTCGAGACGCGCATGTTCCGTGACGAGGAGACGGGCACGCTGCACTGCGTGCCCCTCGGGCGCAGCGCGCCCGAGGTCGCCCAGCCGTGAGCGACTCCAACGAAGCCGCCGCCGAGGACGCACCCCTGGTCCACGAGAGCGCCCTGCGCGTGCTGGGCCTACTCGAGGCGCCCGACTCTCCCCTCGCGGAGGAGACGCCCCTCTTCGCCGCCGAGCGCGGGTTCGCGGCGCGAGAGGGAGGCCCCTTGACCCGCGCCTTCCTGGCGGCGATCCCCTGGGCCGACGAGCTGATCGTCGACTCCTCCCTGGTGTGGCTGATGCCTGGGCTGGCACACGGCTTCCCGGCTCCGCACGGGCGCCGCGGTCCGCGCGCCCCCCTGCGCTTCCTCCACGAGCCCTTCCCCGGCTGCGACGAAGGCGTCCGCGGCGCCGCCAACCGCAACCGCGCCGCTCGCCACTGGCTGTGTGTGCTCGGCCATGAGGCCACCCCCGAAGCAGCCCTGGGTACGCTGGCCTTCGAGCGACCAGACCTGGCCGCCGAGTTCTGGTTTCCCCGCGAGGGCTTCGAGCTGCGCGAGGCGGAGGTCGAGCGCCGCCTCTTGGAGGGCTCCCTCCGCCGCGAGCCTCTCCCGCGACGCGCGCTGGTCGAGTTCGGCTGGGGGACCTTGCTCCGCTGGCGCCCCGCCGCCTCGACCGGGTTCCAGTTCGTGCTCCGCGCAACCGCTGGCGCCGAGCGTCCCGCCGTCAACGGCCGACGCAACCTGTCCATGGTCTGAGGAGGCCGCGTGATCCGTGAGTCCACCCTGGAGGTGGTCGGCTCCTTTCCGACCTTTCCTCAGGAGGTGATCCGCGCCGAGCTGAGCCAGCCCCGCGTGGGCGTCGGCGAGGCGCGCGGCGGCGGGCCAATCCACCGACGCTTCGTCGAGGACCTGCCCGCGGCGTGGCGCGCCGATCCTCACGTCGAGGTGTTCAGCCGGGTGCTGTGGCTCAAGCAGGGCTGGTATCCGCTGACCCCGCACTACCACTTCGACTGGGGTCGAGGCGGCGAGGGTCCTCGTGTCCAGACGCGGATGGTCCTGCTCGGCGGCGCCTCGCAGACCGAGTTCGTGCTGGGGCCGCTCGAACACCCTCGCGAGGAGGATCGGTGCGAGCGCCGCCCTCCCTGGGACGCTGCAGTCCAGGCCGGCCTGGCTGCCGGGACCCTGCGCACCCAGCGCCTCGAGCCCGGACAGGTCGTGCTCTTCGACGACCGGACCCTGCACCGAGCTCGGCCCGCGACCGAACCCGGCTGGCGCGTCCTGATCCGCGCCATTCGCGGCCTGGAGCGGAGCGAGCGCCCGGGGGGAGGCCGCCGCTACGAGAGGCGCTCTCCCTTCACCACCTGCCGCAACGGCTTCGTCCCCGAGACCGAGGACGAACGCGCGCGCTACGCCCCCTACCAGGACGAGCACAAGAGGAGGAGAGCGTGACCGAGGGAGAGCAGCGCGAGGGCACACGGCGCGGGCGCAAGCGGGGAGACCCCTGGGAGGGCCGCCCAAAGCTCCTGGCCGTAGCCGACGTCCAGACTGGCTACCACCACGACTCGATCTCGCATGCCCTGGCGACGCTCGATTTCCTCGGGCGCGAGTCCAAGGCGTTCGTGGCCAACCTCCGCACCGACTCGCAGCTGATCACCCGCTCTCCGATCGTGGGAGTCGGCGCGAAGTACGGGGGTAAGCGGGTCAACGCGCGCGACCTGAGTCACTACGACGCGCTCTTCCTGCTCCCCAGCGGAGAAGGGACGCTCAGCGCGGAGCAGAAGGCGGACCTGCTGGCCTTCGTCCACGACGAGGGGAAGGGCCTGCTGGTCGGGCACGCGGGGCTGCTGGGCTTCTACGACTGGCCCGAGTTCGGCGAGCTCTGCGGTGCGCGCTTCGGGGGCGAATTCATGAGCGAGGCGCGGGTCCTGGTCGAGGATCCGGCGTTTCCCGGCGCCGACTCCTTCGGCCTCGAGCCCTTCTGCTACCGGGAGCAGCACCCGATCCTCGCGGCCCCCTACGCTCGCGAGGGGGTGGAGGTGGTCCTGCGGCTCGACCCCGAGTGCCTCGAGGAGCGGGTCCGCGCCAAGCGCGGCGACGACGACTTCCCGGTCGTATGGACGCGCCGCTACGGGAGGGGCCGGGTGTTCAACGTGGGCTGGGGCCACCTCGAGGAGACCTGGGACGACCCGCGCTTCCGCCGCCTGATCCTGGGCGGGATTCGCTGGTCCATGGGCCTGGCTTGAGGGCGATCAGCCCTGCTCCGGGCTGCGCTCTCCCTCGGGCGCGTCGAACTCCTTCATCTTGCGCCGGAACGAGGCCCGATTCATGCCGAGCAGTCGCGCCGCCGCGACCTGGTTGCCGCCGGTCCGTTCGAGCGCGACCTCGACCAGGGTCTGCTCCAGCCTCCCGCGCAGCTCGTAGAAGAGCTCGCTCGCGTCGCTGGGGATCGCGAGGACTTCGCGGCAGACCGCCCCCTCGAAGCCATGGTCGAGCTGAGCGCTCCGCTCGTGATCCCGCAGGGTGAAGTGCTCCGGCCCGAGCTCGAGGCCGCCGCCGAGCTGGATCAGAGCGTCCTCGATCGCGTTGCGCAGCTGGCGCACGTTCCCGGGCCAGGGCCGCAGCCGCAGCTCGCTGAGCGCCGCCTCACTCAGCCCGACCTCGGGTCGCCCGAGGCTGGCCAGGAAGTGCTCGACCAGCAGGGGCAGGTCCTCGAGGCGATCCCGTAGCGGCGGGAGCTCGACCCGCGCCACGTCGAGGCGATAGAAGAGGTCCTGACGGAAGGAGCCCGCCGCCACGCGCTCCTCGAGGTCGACGTTGGTCGCCGCCAGGAGCCGGACCGAGGCCTCCCGCGAGCTGTCCTCGCCCACCCGCTCGTAGGTTCGCTCTTCGAGGAAGCGGAGCAGCTTCCCCTGCGCCAGCGGGGTCAGCTCGCCCACCTCGTCCAGGAAGAGGGTGCCCCCGTCGGCGAGGTCGATTCGCCCGGGCCGATCGCGGTGGGCGCCGGTGAAGGCGCCGCGCGCGTGCCCGAAGAGCTCGGCCTCCAGCAGCTGCTCGGGGAGCGCGGCGCAGGACACGGCCACGAAGGGCCCCTTGGCGCGCTTGCTTCGCTCGTGCAGGGCTCGCGCCACGAGCTCCTTGCCGGTCCCGCTCTCACCCCGGATCAAGACCCCGGCCTCGGAGGGCGCCAGACTGCCGATTCGCCGGCCCAGCTCGAGCATGGCGGGAGAGCACCCCACCAGTCGCGGCGTGGCGCGCGTGAAGGAGCCGGTGGGAGGCCGCTCCACGAGGAGTCGCTCCAGGAGCTTGGGCAGCGCAGCGGGCTCGATCGGCTTGGAGACGTGCTCCCGCGCGCCGAGCGCCAGCGCGTCCATGGCGTTGAGAGCGGTCGGGGCCGAAGTCATCACGACGACCTCCGGCGGCGGCGCCAGGCTCAGCAGCTCGGGCAAGACCTCGAGCCCACCCTTGCGCGGGAGGTGCAGGTCCAGGAACACGGCGGCGGGCAGCTCAGCCCGCGCGGCGCGCAGCCCGCGTTCGGCGCTCGGCTCGCTCACGACCTCGTGCCCGAGCTGCTCGAGCTCGAGGCTGAGGGCGAGGCTGAAGCCAGCGTCGTCGTCGATGACCAGTAGACGTGCCACGAAGGGACCCCTCCTCGGATCCGAGACCGCTCCCCAGCGTCGAGCTGGTGTGCACGCGGAAGGCCAGCGAGGAGGGCGCTAAGTGCACTCGCCACGTGAGGAGGGTGACGCACCGCGCGCCAGGGTGGCTCAGGATGCGCCAGGAAGAGAGAGAGAAGGGGGGCGGTCGCTGAGGCGTGGGGTTCAACGCGGGGCGAGTCATGAGGAAAACAGGAAGCTAGGAACACAGGAAGTCGGCAGGAGGGTGCGGAGCGGCGCTGGTGGAGCGACAGGGAGCTACCGGAGGGCCGAGCACTTACCGCGCCTTCCAGTTGTTCGGCGGCCCGCTGCGCGGGCCTCGTCGCCTGCGGCGACAAGGAATACGCTCGGACAGGCCTGCATGAGCCTTGAGCTTCCTGCACGACTCGCCCCGGCCTGTCCTCCCGATTTCGGAACGCGAAGGAGCTGTCGCTGACTGCAACCGCTCAGCACACGATCACCGAGTCGTAGCCGAGCCCAAAGATGGGGTCTGGGGGTACCGCCCCCAGGAAAAAATGCAGCAAGGAGGAGCACCACCGTGGTTCTCCTCCCTGCCAAAGCGGCAAAGCCGTGCACCGTGTCATGGATGGGCGATCGCTACTCCTGGGGGCCGACTCGCAGCGAGGCGAAGCTGGCCTCGAAGAGCGCGCGGAGGGCGGGGAGGTCTCGCTCGGCCGCGTAGCCGGCGAGCACGATCGTGTGGTGGTCGCGGAAAGCGACGCGGCGGAGGGCGACGATCCGCTGGCCGCCGGCCGCGGGGGCCAGGACGGTCAGGGTCTCGAAGCGGGCGTCGGCCTCGCTCTTGGTCTTGACGTCGAGGCGCAGCTCGCCGCGCAGACCGAAGGTCTCGATCTGCTTGGAGTCGCTGCCGATCCGGCGCAGCTCGTCCTGGAGCCAGCGGACCTGCTCGCGAGGACCGACGCTGGCCTGGGGAGCGGAGACCGCGAAGGCGTGGACCCGGGGTCGGAAGGCGCGCTCGGCCGCCGCGGGGGCGCGGAACACGAGCACCTCGTCGGCCTGGCTGGTCGTCTGCTCGCCGCGGACCCAGCTGGCCGTCCAGCCGCGCGGCTTGCGCAGCTGGAACACGCCGTTGCCCGTGGGCTCGAGGTCGAGGGGGTCGAGCGAGATCGGGGGGAGGGGGAGGGGCGGATCGTCGATCCGGCTCTTGGCCGCCCGCCAGGCCTCGCGCTGGGCCAGCCACCGCGCGCCCTTCAGGTGCGCCGGCTCGTGGTCCTCGAAGTAGCGATCCGTCAGGACGTCGCTCTCGGGGTCGAGCCAGCGCACGTCCTCGAGGTCGATCTCCATCCGCCCCTCGTCGGGCTTCTTCCAGCGCACGACGACCCGCCCCGGGACCGAGCGCTGGTCGATCTCGCCCACGATCACGTCGCCGCGCTCGAGGACCACGATCCCGGCCTCGCACACGGCCAGGGGCAGGAGCAGGGCGCCGAGGGCCAGCAGGATCCGGTTCCGAACGCTCACGAGTCCTCCTCTTGGGGCGCCAGGCCCAGGGCGTGCAGCTCGCTCAGCCGAGCGCGCTGGATCAACTGCCGACGCGGAGCGTCGGCGCGGTAGCTGCGGAGGCCGACCAGGGTCGCCAGGAGCAGCGCCGCCGCCACGGCCAGGACCCGGCCCCAGCGGAAGCGCCGCTCGCTCGGGGTCAGCGGCTGCTCGCGCAGGGCGCCCACCAGGCGCTCCTCGAGGTCGGCCGGCGCCGCGAAGGGCTCGAGCGCTCCCGCGAGGGCGTCCTGCTCGGCGCGGAGCGCCTCGACCCGGGCCGCGAGCTCGGCGTCCGCGGCGCAGGCCGCCTCGACCTCCTCGGCCGCGCCGGGCTCGAGCAGGTCGAGCACGTAGTCGAGCAGCTGCTCGTCGCTGAAGGTCACTGGAGCTCTCCTCGCAAGCGGGCGATCGCTCGGTGCAGGAGCACCCGCACGTTGGCGGGCGTCAGGTCGAGCAGGCTCGCGATCTCGGGCCCCGAGAGCCCGAGCGTGTACTTGGCGTGCAGGACGGCGCGCTGGCGGGGGTCGAGCCCCTCGACGGCGCTCGCGAGGGCGGCCCGCTCGTCCGGCTCGGCGCGGAGGGGCGCGGCCGCGGTCGGCGGCGGCGCGTCCTCGAGGGGCACCAGCGCGCGGCGCGCGCGGAGGTGGTCGAGGCAGGTTCGCTGGGCGATCCGCAGCAGCCACGAGCGGAACTTGCCCTGGCCCCGGTAGCCGGCGCCGGCGGGCGACGAGAGCGCGCGCCAGGCCTTGAGGAGAGCCTCCTGCGTCACGTCGTCCGCCTCCTGCGCGTCCCCGAGGGTTCGTCGACACAGCGCCCACACCGCGCGGGCGTGCCTGCGGATCAGGGCCTCCATCGCCGCCCGCTCGCCATGGGCGGCGCGCTGGGCGAGGTCGTCGTCGTCGACGGGTCGAAGGCTCACGATCCCCATTCCACCTGAGTCAACGAGCCAACCTGGGGGAGCGTTACAGCTCGGCCCAAGGACCGACGCGACAGCGACTTAGAGGGGGAGCCGCTACGCGAGGGGGACGCAGCGGCAGGAGCGGGCCTCCCAGAAGGCCGCGCGCTCGGGCTGCCCGAGCTCGTGGCAGAAGGCGACCAGCTGGGCGTAGGCCTCGGCGTGGGTCAGCGCGTGCTCGTAGGCGGCGCGCAGCCAGGGCTCTTCGTGGGCGAGCAGCTCGGGGTCGGCGGGGTCGAACTCGACCAGGCGCCCGCGGGCCTCGGCGGCG
>CALDQK010000714.1 GCA_937911525.1 uncultured bacterium | reverse complement strand
AAGCCCCAGCCCAAGCCGAAGTCGCCGCAGGCCAAGCCCGCCCAGGGCGAGGCGAAGCCCAAGGACCTCGTCAGCCAGCTGGCCCGCCTCGGCGAGCTGCACGAGCAAGGCCTCCTCAGCGACGAAGAGTTCAAGGCCGCCAAGCGCCGGCTCCTCGACGACAGCGAGGACGAGCCGCCGAAGGATCCGCCGAGCGAAGGCGCCAAGAAGCCCTGGTGGAAGCTCTGGTAGCGCGGTCGCCGCGCCAGCAGCAGCCCTAGTGGACTGGCCGGCCTTCTAGGCCGTCACGCCGAGCCGCTTGGCGAGGTGGAACAGGTTCGAGCGGTGCATTCCCAGCTCGCGACTCGCCGCCGCCCAGCTCCCGTCGTGGCGACGCAGCGCCGCCTCGACCAGGCTCCGTTTGTAGAGCTCGACCGCCTCGCGCAGGCTGGACCCCTCGGGAAGCCGCGGCGAGGAGGGCTCCCGCCCGGTCGGCCGGGGGCGCGCTGAGGGGCTCTCCTCTCCCAGCGCAAAGTCCTCGGCGCGCAGGGTGGCCTCCTCCCGGTCGGGGCGCGTCGATGCGCGCAAGACGGCGCGAGAGACGACGTTCTCCAGCTCGCGGACGTTCCCCGGCCACTCGGCGCGGGTCAGGCGTTGGAGCGCTTGGCGATCCATGCGCAGGGGCGGGAGGCCGAGGCGGCGCCGGTCCCGGTCGGCGAAGAAGCCGGCCAGGAGCGGAATGTCTCCGCCTCGCTCACGCAGGGGCGGCACGTGGATCTTGTAGACCGCGAGCCGGTGGTAGAGGTCCGCGCGGAAGGTCCCCGCCTCGACCTCGGCCTCGAGGTCGCGGTTCGTCGCCGCGACCACGCGCACGTCCACGTTGTGAGGGCGGTCCGCGCCGACGCGCTGCACCTCTCCTTCCTGGAGCGCCCTCAGCAAGAGCGCCTGCACGCGGAGCGAGAGCTCGCCGATCTCGTCGAGGAAGAGCGTCCCGCCGTCGGCGACCTCGAGCTTCCCGGCGCGGGTGGTCTGCGCGCCGGTGAAGGCCCCCTTCACGTGGCCGAAGAGCTCGCTCTCGGCGATCGACTCCGGCAGCGCGGCGCAGTTGACGTAGATCAAGGGCTCCTCCGCGCGCGGGGAGGCGCTGTGCAAGGCCCGCGCGACGAGCTCCTTGCCCGTGCCCGTCTCGCCGGTCACGAGCACGGTCAAGCCGGCGCGGGCCACGAGCTCGATGTCCTCGCGCAGCCGGCGCATGGCGGGGCTGTTGCCGATCAGCTCGCCGCCGCGCTGGCGGGCCTCGCGCATCAGGTCGCGCGCGACCTGCCCCGAGCGCAAGGCCTCCCGCTCGAGCGCTTCGATCAGCCCGGTCGTGCGCAGGGTCGCCGCCGCCAGGGCGCCCAGCGCGCTGAGGAAGGGCAGCGAGACACCGTCGAAGGCGTCCGGGGACTTGGCGTCCGCCGTCAGCGCGCCGACCACCTCACCCTCGATCGTGAGCGGACAGCCGAAGCAGGCGTGCACGTGGTCCTCGGCGAGGAGGTCGTCGGCGAGCAGCCCGTCGAAGGGGTCGGGCAGCGAGCTGTCGGGAGGGAACACGGTCGGGCCCGTCGAGCTGCAGATGATCTCCAGGCGCGGGTGCTCACTCAGCGTGAAGCGCTGAGCCCTGACCCCCTCGGTCAGCCCATGACTCGCGAGCGGCACGAGGGCCTCGCCGTCGCGACGAAAGAGGACCGCGGCGTCGCAGGGCAGCGCGCGCCGCACGGCCGCGACGAGGCGCTCGTAGCGATCGGTGGGCGAGAGCGAGGCGTTGAGCGCCATGCCCAACTCGAGCAGGAGCTCGAGCTGCTCCGAGGGCAGGTTGGCTGTAGTGGGACTCATAACGGTTGTCGTTGTAGCAACGGCAGCCCGTTGTTGGAACCGCAACCGCAAGCCGCTCCTGCATTGAGGCAAAAGGGCTTACACGTGGCGCTCGGGTCGCTAACCAGCGAGCCGTGAAAGGAGCGTCGTGAAGAACACGGACGTGAAGCTGTGGGCCCTCTTGGGCTCGGTGTTGATTGGGACCTTCCTGCTGCTGGGGTTCTTTGGGCGAGAGATCTACCGCAAGGCGCCGCCGATACCGGCGCGGGTCGTGACCGAGGACGGGACGCTCGTCACGACCGCGGACGAGATCCTCTCGGGGCAACAAGCCTGGCAGAGCATGGGCGGACAGCAGGTCGGCTCCGTCTGGGGCCACGGCGCCTACCAGGCGCCGGACTGGTCGGCCGACTGGCTCCACCGCGAGTCGCTGGCCCTGCTCGATCTGTGGAGCCAGCGCGAGCAAGCGCAGCCCTACGAGGCCCTGCCCGCCGAGGCGCAGGCCGGGCTGCGCGAGCGATTGCGCCAGGCGATGCGGGCCAACCGCTATGACCCCGCCAGCGAGACCTTGACCATCGGCGCCGACCGGCTCGCCGCGATCGAGACCACCGCGCGCCACTACGAGGCGCTCTTCGGAGGCTCCCCCGAGCTGGCTCAGCTGCGCGAGGACTACGCGCTGCGCGCCAAGTCCCTCGAGGACCCGACCCGACTGCGCAACCTGACACACTTCTTCTTCTGGACCGCCTGGTCGTGCGCGGCCGAGCGCCCGGACGGCGGCGGGGTGTCCTACACCAACGACTGGCCGCACGAGCCGCTGGTCGGCAATCGGCCCTCGCCGGCCAACGTGCTGTGGTCGATCCTGAGCGTCGTGCTGCTCCTGGGCGCGATCGGCGGCCTGGTGTGGTGGCGCGCCCACAACCACCAGCCCGACGAAGAGATCACCCCGCCCGAGCGCGATCCCCTCAACGCCTTCGAGCTGACGCCTTCGATGCGCGCCGTCGCCAAGTACTGCGTGGTGATCCTGGCCCTGTTCGTGGTCCAGGTGCTGCTCGGCGCCCTGACGGCCCACTACACGGTCGAGGGGGACGCCTTCTTCGGGCTGCCTCTGGCGGACTATCTCCCCTACGCGCTGACTCGGACCTGGCACATTCAAACCGCGGTGTTCTGGATCGCCACCTCCTTCCTGGCGGCAGGCCTCTTCCTCGCCCCCGCAGTGGGTGGACGCGAGCCCCGCTACCAGCGCCTGGGCGTCAACCTCCTGTTCGGAGCGCTGCTCCTGGTCGTGGGCGGCTCGCTGATCGGGGAATACCTCTCGATCCACCAGAGGCTGGGCCTCGACGCCGGCTTCTGGTTCGGGCACCAGGGCTACGAGTACGTCGAGCTCGGCCGCTTCTGGCAGATCCTCCTCTTCGGCGGGCTCGGCCTGTGGCTGGTGTTGATGCTCCGCGGGCTGTGGCCCGCCATGACCCGCACGGACGGCCGGCGTCAGCTCGTGCT
This sequence comes from uncultured bacterium, assembly GCA_937911525.1. Lineage (GTDB taxonomy): Bacteria > Planctomycetota > J058 > J058 > J058 > NORP233. The sequence continues at coordinate 11,233 of CALDQK010000714.1, read as the reverse complement.
GCTCTTCGCCGGCGCCTCGGCTGCGATCGGCCTCTTCTACGGAGCCGGGCTGTTCTACGGGGCCCGCACCCACCTCTCGGTCGCGGAGTATTGGCGCTGGTGGGTCGTCCACCTCTGGGTCGAGGGCTTCATGGAGGTCTTCGCCACCTCCGCGCTGGCCTTCCTCTTCTCGCGCCTCGGGCTGATCGACCCGCGCAACGGCGCGCGCGCCGTCCTGGCGAGCGCCGCGATCTTCCTGCTGGGCGGCATCCCCGGAACCTTCCACCACCTCTACTTCAGCGGGACCCCGGTCTCGATCATGGCGATCGGCGCCACCTTCAGCGCGCTCGAGGTCGTGCCCCTCGTCTTGATCGGGCACGAGGCCTACCAGACGCTGCGCATGGGCACCCTGGCCCCCTGGATGCACCGCTACCGCTGGCCGCTGCGCTTCTTCGTGGCTGTGGCCTTCTGGAACCTGGTTGGCGCCGGTCTGTTTGGGTTCATGATCAACCCGCCCCTCGCCCTCTACTACATGCAGGGGCTGAACACGACGCCGGTCCACGGCCACGCGGCTCTGTTCGGGGTCTACGGGCTCCTCAGCCTGGGCCTGGTCCTGATCATTCTGCGCCGGCTCGCGCCCGAGCGAGAGTGGCGCGACGGCCCCCTGCGCCTCTCGTTCTGGGCCATGAACGGCGGCCTGGTCCTCATGATCGGGCTCAGCCTGCTCCCGATCGGGCTGCTCCAGACGATCGCCAGCGTTGAGACCGGCCTGTGGTACGCCCGCAGCGCCGAGTTCCTCCAGCAGCCCGCCCTCGAGACCCTCCGCTGGCTGCGGATCGTGGGTGACTCCGTGTTCTTGCTGGGCGTCGGCGGGCTGGTCTGGTTCGCCCTCGGCCTGATCGGCGGCTGGTCCTACGAGCAGGACTCAGGCCCCGCCGCCCCGGCTCCGCGCAGCGACGAGTTGGTCGCGACCTAATGGTTACCGCGACGACAACGGACGTTGTTCCCGCAACAACCCGACGGTTGTCCACACCACAACAGCGAACCCCTGGCAGCCCAGGTTTCGCTGAACTTATGTCACTGGGCTGCCGCTCGCTAAAGGAAACCCACCGCACCAAGGAGGAAGCCGAATGACCGCCACCCTGAACCCGAGAGACACCCTGGCCGAGCTCGCGACCCGAATGCCTGGCGCCAGCCGCGTGTTCCACCGCCACCGCCTGGACTTCTGCTGCGGGGGTCGGCGCAGCCTCGAGGCCGCCTGCCTGGCCAAGGGGCTCGACACCGAGTCCTTGCTCGCCGAGCTGGCGCTCGAAGAGCAGGGAGCCGACGGGACCGACTGGAGCGAGCGGCCCTTGCCCGAGCTGGTCGATCATATCCTCGAGCGCTACCACGCTCCCCTGAGGGGCGAGCTAGCGGAGCTCGAAGCCATGGCGCGCAAGGTGGAGCGGGTGCACCAGCAGAAGCCTGGCTGCCCGCACGGACTCGCCTCGCACCTCACGGTCATTCGCCACAACGTCGAACAGCACCTCGCCAAGGAGGAGCAGATCCTGTTCCCCATGATCCTGCAGGGCCGAGGCGCCATGGCCAGCGGCCCCGTGACCGTCATGGAGCACGAGCACGACGACCACGGCGCCAGCCTCCGCCGCACCCGCGAGCTGACCGGCGACCTGACCCCCCCACCCGAAGCCTGCACGACCTGGCGCGCGCTCTACCTGCGCCTCGCTCAGCTCGAGCGCGACCTCATGGACCACATTCACTTGGAGAACAACGTGCTCTTCCCCCGAGCGCTCGGCGGTTGATGACACGCCGAGAGAAAGGAGTGAATCGAACGGGATAGGGAACCTGCGCCCTCTTCCCTTGGTCGGGGCTGAGGGCCCTCGCGTCACGCGAGGGCCCTCAGTTTGTGTCGGGCTGCCTCGAACGAAAGAAACCCTCAGGAGACTTCATGCGCCTCGCTCTCTTGGTCCTGGTCCTGCTCTGCGCGACAGGCTGTCCGTCTGAACCGCCTCCCCCTCGCCCTAGCCCCAGGCCCACCCCGAGCGCAGCTGCCCCCGCGACCCCTGTCGGCTCGGAGCGTGGGCGAGCGCTCTTCCAAGGGACCTGCGCGGTCTGCCACGGACCCAAAGGCCTGGGGCTACCCGGCCTCGGCAAGGACGTGACGACCAGCGAGCTGGTGCGCAAGAGCAGCGACGACGAGCTCGTCGCCTTCCTGGTCCGCGGCCGCGCAGCGGACCACCCCGACAACTCGACGGGCGTCCCCATGCCACCCCGGGGAGGGAACGCTTCCCTGAGCGACGACGACCTGCGCGAGATCGTGGCTCACCTGCGCTGGTTCTCCCGCTGACCGAGAGCCGCCAGTCCATGAGCCAGCCACGATCTGCGAGAGCGCGCCCCCTGCGACTCGCAGGACCGACCCCACCACGCGACCTGCGCCAGCGGCCCATGCGCAGCCTCCGCCTCTCGCTGACGGATCGCTGCAACCTGCGTTGCTCCTACTGCATGCCCCGCGCGCACTACTGCTGGCTCCCCAAGCAAGACCTCCTCGACTTCGAAGAGCTCGAGCGCCTGGTGGCAGCCTTCACGGCTCTGGGGGTCTCGCGCCTCCGTCTGACCGGGGGCGAGCCGCTCCTGCGGCGGCGGCTCCCCGCGCTGGTCGCGCGACTCCACGGCGCCCCCCTCGAGGACCTCGCCCTGACCACCAACGGCGTCCTGCTCCAAGACCAGGCCGAAGCGCTGATCGCCGCAGGCGTGAACCGGATCACGGTCAGCCTCGACACCCTCCAGCCGGCCCGCTTCCGCAGCCTGACCCGCTCGCAGGAGCACGCCCGCGTCCTGCGGGGGATCGAGGCTGCGGCGAGCCTCGGCGTGTCCGAGCTCAAGCTCAACGCGGTCGTGGTGCGCGGCTTCAACGACGACGAGCTCGAGGACCTGCTCGCCTACGGCGCCGAGGTCGGCGCGGAGGTGCGCTTCATCGAGTACATGGACGTCGGCGGCGCCACCCAATGGAGCCGCGACCGAGTCGTGAGCGGCGCCGAGATCCTCGCCCGGCTCGAGACCTCGCTGGGGCCAGTGCGCCCCATGGGACGAACACGCCCCTCCGCGACCGCCCTGCGCTACTCGGTGGCCGAGTCGACCTTCGGCCTGGTGCGCTCGACGACCGCCCCCTTCTGCGCCGACTGCGATCGCAGCCGCGTCACCGCCGACGGCCAGTGGCTGCACTGCCTCTACGCCAGCCGGGGCCTGGACCTGCGCCGGGAGCTGCGGCGGGGCGCGAGCGACGCGGAGCTGCGGGCCTTGCTGAGCCGGGAGTGGAGCCGACGCGACGCGAGAGGCGCCGAGGAGCGCGCAGCGGAGGCCGAGCGCGAGCCCTGGCGGGGAGAAGACGAGCTGCGGGCCCGCCCGCACCTGGAAATGCACACCCGCGGCGGCTGATCCAGCGCTATCCTCGGTGGGTGCACTTCCCGCAGACCTCCGAATACGCGCTCCGCATCATGGCCGTCCTCGTCAGCTCCGAGGAGAGCCCGCTCTCGTCAGCCCTCCTGGCTGAGCGCACTCGGATCCCCGACGCCTACCTCTCCAAGATCTGCCGCAAGCTCGTCGTGGCCAACCTCCTCGTGTCCCGCCGCGGCCAAGGGGGCGGGTTCCGACTCGCCCGACCCGCGGAGGAGATCACCCTGGGGCAGATCCTCGAGGCCGTCGACTTCGACCCGCACCCGGACCGCTGCGTGTTCGGCCAGCGGGCTTGCAGCGAGCAGGCCTCGTGTCCGCTCCACGAGCCCTGGGCGCGCTTGCGCGAGGTCTACACGGAGTGGGCCGAGGGCACGACCCTCGCCAAGCTCGGCTGAGGGGCGCTCGCGCTCAGTCGGGCGAGCCCTCCGCCATGACGCGCAGCCGCGACGCGGCGGCCCCTGCGACCTGCTCCAGCTCGACCTCGCTCGCGTCCTCGTGCTGGCGCTTCCGCAAGCCGAGGTCCTCGCTCAGGACCAGCTGCTCGGTCGGACGCACCCCGTGGCGGGCGAGGGCGCTCTGCACGCAGCGGAGCGGGCAGCCGTCCAGGGCCAGGATCGGCCGCCCCGAGGTGGCCACGCGCACCAGCGGCTCGACGTCGCCCCCCACGCCGGCGATACACGACATCTCCGCGCGACCCTCCCGGTCGAGGCGCACGGCGACGGCGTTGGCGAGCTGAGCCAGGTTCGAGCAGCCCGAGCAGGCGTAGACGAGCGGGAGCTTGCGCCGAGACTTCACGGGCTGATCCTGTCTGCTGGGCGGCGAGGCCGACCGCCGCGGGCCTGGGCGATCTCGCGCACGCCCCGCGCCAAGTCGGGGACGCGCACCAGCCGCGAAGGCTCGTGGCCGAGCGCGACGCTGCGGCGCAAGAACTCCTCCGTGCAGCCGACCACCCGGGGCGAAGCGGCGAAGTCCTCTAGGAGCGCGACCAGCTCGTAGACCAGGCTGACCGTCTCGGTCTCGCAGCTGGTGAGGCGCGAGAGGTCCAGCAGGAAGGAGCGCCGCGCCCCGCCGACGCCGAGGGTCTGCAGCACCGCGCCCCGGTAGCGATCGGCCACGGAACCCGCGGAGGCGCGCAGGACCAGCACGAAGACCCGCGGCCACACCTCGAGCACGATCGGCGCGCTCGACTCCTCGAGCGCGCGCTGCTCTGCGCCCCAGGCCTCCTCTTGGCCGCGCTCGTAGCCGGCGAGCGCCAGCGAGATGTCGAAGAACACCAGCTTGGTGAGCGAGCGCGCCAGGGCCAGCAGCTCCTGCGGATCGCTCGCCAGGTCGGGCGCCGCCCCCAGCCGGTCGAGGAGCAGCTCGAGCAGGTAGGCGTAGGAGGCGACGTAGTCTCGCGGGCCGACGCCGACGTTGCGGTGGATCTCGCCCACCCAGGCCCGCGAGAGGGCGTAGGTCTCGTCGACCTCGGCCCCGAGCAGCGCGGCCAGGTAGCTGGTGTGCTTCAGCTTGCACTGGATCAGGTGCCCCTCGAGCAGCTCGCTCAAGGCGGGCACGGTCTCGATGTGAGCGTAGAGCTCCTCGGCGATCTCCTCCGCGTGGGGCAAGAGGGCCGGCCCGTGACGCCGGATCCTCGCGAAGTCCTCCTCGGCGAGGCCGAGGAAGGCCAGCTGCTCCTGAACGCCGCGTTCGAGTCCGCCGGCCATCTGGGTCAGGCCTTTAGACGTCCTGGACCCAGGTCCAAGCAGCCACGGTCGCCGGGAGCCCGATCGTACTGGCGGCCAGCGCGACCACCTGCTCGAGCTCGGCGCGGCTGATCCCCGCCGCCGGGGCCTTGCGAGCCGCCGAGTGGACCGCCCCCTCGCGGGCGGCCCCGATCGCGAGCGCCAGCTTGACCAGCCGCCGCTCTCGCTCGCTCAGGCTCCCCTCCTGGCCGCCTTCGGCCAGGAGGCCCCAGGCCTCGCCGAGCTTGGGGAAGCGCGCGACGAAGCGCTGGTAGGTGTCAGGGGGCGGAGGAAGCTCTGCGCTCATATGCGGACCTCAGGCGGTGTTGTGACGGTAGACGTCGTGCTTTGCGTCGTAGGGGTCGCGGACGACGTGGGGCTCGTCGAAGGGCACCCGCGCGACCTCGTCGCCCTTCCCGTCCCAGCCTACGACCTCTTCACCCTTGCGCTCGAAGCGCTCGATGATTCGGTTGCTGGCGCCGAAGAGGAGCAGGGCCGCGAGCAGGTCCGGGTCGTCCTTGGCCTTGCGGTAGGTGGCCTTGGCCTCGGCCACCCCCGGCCCGAACATCTGCTCCAGGATTCCGTCGGGGACGTGCAGCGGGGGGATGTAGTAGACGTTGGGGCTCGTCCCGAACTGGGGATAGAGCGGAAGCGCGATCTTGCGCTCCTTGATCAGGTAGTCGTGCGGGTTGTCGCTCCGCGGCGCCCCCTGGGTCGTGAGGAAGCCGTGCAGGCGGATCTTCCCGATACAGGACTCGACGCAGAGCGCCACCTCGCCTTGCTCGACGCGCGGGAAGCAGCCGATGCACTTCTCGCTCGTGCGCGTGACCATGTTGAAGAAGGTCTTCTTGTAGGGGCAGGCCGCGACGCACTCCTGGTAGCCGCGGCAGCGCTCCTGATCGATCAGGACGATCCCATCCTCGTCGCGCTTGAAGATCGCCTTGCGCGGACAGGCCGCCACGCAGGCCGGGTGGTCGCAGTGGTTGCAGATCCGCGCCAGGTAGAACATCCAGCTGGCGTGGGTCCCCGCGAGGTAGGCCCCGGGCTCGATCGGCGCCGAGAGGTCGTCCTCGCCCAGGTTGGGGAGCGCGTAGTCGCGCTCCTTGGGGTGGTGCCCCGTGGGGGGATCGAGCGGGCCGTGATCCTCGAAGATCGTCTCGCTCGCGAGGCTGCCGTCCTCTTTCCAGCGCGCTGGGTCGCGCTTCTCGAGCAGCTTGAGGTCCCAGCCCGTGGGGTAGCCCCCGTAGGGCTTGGTCTCCACGTTGTTCCAGAAGACCGTCTCCTGGCCCTTGCCGCTCGTCCAACAGGTCTTGCAGGCCAACGTGCAGGTCTGGCACTCGATGCACTTGTTGGTGTCGAAGATGTAGGCGACCTGCTTCTTGGGCGGGGGCGCGTCGTAGGGGTAGGTCATCAGCCGTCGGAGCTGCCAGTTCTTCCGCTTCGCCATGTCTGCTCCTTAGCCGCGCTGCACGAACTTGCCCGCCATGAATGCCTTCAGGCGAGCGTTCTCCTTGGTGGGTCGCATTCCGGTCTCGGCCGGGCGCCACACGCCCTTGCCGCCTCGTCCGCCGGACTCGGCGCGAACGATCCGCACCATGGCTTCGCGCGGCGCCCCGGTCGGACAGTGCACGTCGGCCTCGAAGCCCTTGGTCATCTCCTGACCGAGGGCCTCCTTGACCACGAGGCTGTCGGTCATCCAGGTCGGCTTGAGCCAGCCACGCGTGCAGCTCTGGTGGCTGCCGCCCCGGAACAAGCTCTGATAGCCGGTGTCGGGTCCCTTGGCCATTCCGTTCTCGTTGACCTCTTGGCCGCGGACGGAGCTCCAGGTGGCGCCATACATGTTGTGCCACATGCGCGTGACGCCGCGCGGCGTCCCCGGGTAGTAGCGGGCACGGCAGAGCAAGCGGGCGACCTTGTAGAACTCCGGCTTCTCCTGCCAACCATGAAAGGGCCGGTCCTTGGGGTCCGCGTCGATGTAGACGTAGTCGCCGTCCTCGATCCCCAACTCCTTGGCGTCGAAGGGGTTGATGTCGACGTAGGCCTCGGTCACGAAGGGCATCCGCGGGTCTTCGCGGTGCATGTCGCCGAAGGGGCCGAACCACACCGCGACGATGTCGGTGTCCACAGGGGTGGTGTGCGCCCCGTGGCGGAACTTGGGCGTGTGGAAGATGAAGCGGAAGCCCTTGTCGATCAGGGGGTGCTTGCTGGCCAGGACCTCGTCCACGGTCTTGATCACGTGACGCGCCTGGCGGGCCTCGCCCGAGACGTCGCCGCGCGGCATGCCGTAGTCCTCGGGCGTCTTGGGCCGCAGCAGCGGGTGCGGCTTGGCGACGATCACGTTCGGCTCGTAGAAGGTCGAGTCGATGGGCTCGCGGTGCACGACGACGTTCTCGCCGCTGTCGAGGAACTCCTGCTCGCCCCGGTAGAACTCGAGCCGCCCGGACTTGGTGTACCAAGGCTTGCCCTCGGTCCCCTGCTCCCAGCCGCCGACCTTGGGGTAGGTCCGGCTGAGCAAGAGCGCGGGGACCCCCTCCTTGGCCTTCTTCTCCAACTCCTCGATCCGGTAGCCGCGCGTCGCGTTGCTGTGATCGAGGATCCGCTGAATGTAGGGCATGACCTTGCCCTTCTCGACGAAGCGCCAGTAGGGCTCGTGCCGCGGGTCCTTGGTGACGCGCCCGATCGCGCGCCCCAGCCCTGCCGCGACGTCCATATCACTGCGGGTGTCATGGATCCGCGGCAGGGGGGAGCGAGGGAACACGTAGAGGAAGGGGTTGGTGACGCTGATCGTCATGTCCGGGTAGCGGAACTCGGCCCAGCTATCGACCGGGAACACGACGTCCGCGTATTCGCAGCTCGCAGTCCACCACCACTCGTTGACGGCGATGAAGTCCACCCGGGGCAAGACGTTGGCGACGGTCTCGTAGTGACCCTTGGCGTTGCCGATCAGCGAGTTCGAGTTGCTCACGCAGATCGACTTGGTCGGCGTGGGCATGTGCGTCTTGCCCGTCAGGATCGCGTTGCCGTAGCGGAGGATCTTGTCGCCGTGGTTGAAGTAGTGGACGCTCTCGCCCCGCCAGAGCTTGCGCGAGCGCGCGGGCTTCTTCGGATCGAGCTCAGGGTCGAAGGGATCCTCGGCGATGTACTGGGTCAGGCCGTTGAAGAAGCCCGCCCGGTAGTTGCCCGCGTAGCTGCCGACGTTGCCCGTCAGCTTGCCCACGTTGCCCGTCATAGCGGCCACGAGGAACACCGCCCGATCCTTGAGGTCGCTGTTGAAGTATTGGTTGGGGCCCATACCCATCGCGAACAGGGTCTTGCCCTTGTTCGCCGCGATCTGGTGGGCCAGCGAGGTCACGGCCTCGGCCGGCGCCCAGGTCAGCTTCTCGACGTCCGCCGGCGTGTAGCTCTGGTCGAGCATCTGCTTGGTCACGTCGAGGACCGTCCGGCAGGTCACGGTCTCGCCGCCGGCCAGCTCGACCTCGTAGGTCCCCGTGAGCGCCGGCTCGATCCCTGCCCCCTGCCAGGCCTTGCCGACCTGGTCGCGGGTCACGGCGGCAGGGGCCTTCTGCTTGGCGTCCCACATCACGTAGTCGCCCCACTCCTTCCGCTGCGCCTGGGAGATCACCGGCCCCGGCTGCTTGTGCATCAGCGGGCCCTTCTTCCCCTCGGGGGTCACGAGGACGTGGTTCTTCAGCTCCCCGAGCTCGTAGTCGGGGAACACGTCCTCCGCCGAGAGGAGCTGCCCGGTGTCCATGCGGACCAGGAGGGGGAGGTCCGTGTTGGCCTTGACCTCCTGCTCGTCGTAGAGCTTCTCGGCGAGGATCACCTGGGCGAAGCCCAGGGCCAGGGCCGGCGTCGTCCCCGGCCGCACGACCACCACCTCGTCGCCCTTGTTGGCCGTCGAGCTGTACTCGGCCGAGATCACCACGATCTTGGCGCCCTTGAGCCGCGCCTCCGTCAGCCAGTGGGCATCCGGCATCTTGGTGGCGATCCAGTTCATGCCCCACACGAAGATCAGGCTCGCCCGCTCGACGTTGCACAGGTCGAAGTCCACCGTCTGCTGGCCAGTGACCATTGGGTGCCCGGGCGGGAGGTCCGTATGCCAGGAGTAGTTGTCCCAGCCGCGCCCGCCCACGGCCTGCTCGGGCCCGGTCCCGCGCAGCTTGTCGTCGAGCAGCGCCATGCTGTTGGCGAGCCGGTACTGCGCGAACACGCGGGTCATGCCCAGGGGCGGCATGCCGCCGCGGAACTTGAGCACCTGGGTGCCCGCCCCCTGCGTGGTCTTGACCATCTCGGGGTCGTAGCCCTGCTTGAGCAGGCGCTGCTGGCCCTCCTCGCCCTGGTAGGTCCGCGCAACGTCCACCATGGCGCGCGCCGAGAGCCCGAAGGCCTCCTCCCAGCTGACGGGCTCGAAGGGGTCCAGCCCCCGGTTCAGGTACTCGCGCGGGATGACGCCCGTCTCGGCGTCGCGTGGGCAGCCGGCCTCGACCCAGCGGCGGAAGCCGCGTCGGACCATGGGCCGCTTGCAGCGCCGATCGCCATAGAAGCGGCGCACGAGCGCCAGCCCCTTCTGGCAGCAGCGCGGATCCCAGCGCCCGCTGGCGCGGTTGCCGGAGAGGTCGGTGGCCTTCCCGTAGCCGTAGGTCGGCGAGATCCGGGTCACGACCCCGTTCTTGATGTTGGCCCACATCAGGCAGTTGTGCGTGTCGTTGGGCGCGCACAGGAAGGTGTAGCGCGAGTCCGAGCTGTAGAGGTTGCGGTAGACCTGCTCCCAGTCCCGGTTGGGGTAGCCCGAGAGGGGGTTCTCGATATCGACCGCGGCCAGGCCGTTGTCACCCCCCAACGAGAGCTTCGAGAGCAGGAAGGCGCTCGCGCCGCCGCTGGCTAGCTGGAACAGGAACTTTCGGCGTGAGACGGGCATCGAGGCCTCCTTTAGTGGCAACCCGAGTCGGCCATGCCGCACTCGTAGGGCGTCCCTGTTTCGGGCACGAGGGGGAGCGGGCGGTCCCGGCGGAGCTCCAGGCCGTGGTGCTCGCCGAGCGCCTCCCAAGCCAGCTCGAGCAGGCCGGCGGCGTTGGTGTAGAGCTGAAGGCCGCTGGTCTCCGCGAGCCGCTCGCAGAAGCCCGTGAGCCACTCGCTCAGGTGGTCCTCGGCGAAGCTGCGCCAGGCGGCCTCGCAGACCTCGGCCCGCTCTGCGCTCGACTCCTCCAGCGCTCGCGCCCAGAGGGTGAACAGGACCCCGCAGTAGTCGAGCTCGCAGCGGAGGTGATCGACCTTCTCGTGCAGGGTCGGGGACACCCGGACTCCGAAGGCCGTGTAGAAGCCGGCGACGTCGCCCAGGATCGGCCCCTTGTCGCGCCGCACGTAGGCCGTCTCGTTGATCGGACACACGACGCCGCACTCGAAGAGGCGGCTGTGCTCGGCGACCCACGCGTCCAGCGGCGTCTGGTGCACGAGCTGGACCGTCTCGAGCAGCGCCCGCTCGAGCAGCTCGCCCCTGAGCCCCGCGACTCGCAGCAGCTCGCGCAGGTCGTCCGGGGTGTGCTGACACCCCCGCTGCAGCTCGGCGCTCGGTGCGCCGAAGAGCCGCGAGAGGAGCTGGAGGAGGTCGGCCTGAGCGAGCAGGCGCTGGAGCCGTGGTGCGTCGTCGTTCATGGGCTGAGCTCCTAGTTGCTCGTCTCGAGGCGGAGGTCCACCCAGGTCGCGGACCAGTTCTTGCGCGCGCCGCGGTCGCCGGTCGCGCCGTTCCACACCGCGAAGGCCACCCGCCGCGTCTGGCTGGCGAAGCCGAGCTGCGCGTCGCGCGGGTCGTCGGTCCGCAGCGGTCGCGTGAACACGACGCTCCAGGCCCCGTCCCGATAGGCCCCCCGGCCGGTCGAGACCGACTCCTCCTGGTGCGTCAAGGTCCCCCAGCCCGCGGCGCTCAGCTCCTGGACCGGCTGCTCGCGCTCGAAGCGGGAGACCGGGTTGCCGGCCTGCTGCGCCGGAAACCACAGCCGCGACTCGGCCCGCCGGAAGGACTCGGGGATCGGGTAGGGGAACTCGCCCTCGGCGAACCAGTAGAGGTCCGACCAGAAGTTGGG
>CALDQK010000713.1 GCA_937911525.1 uncultured bacterium | reverse complement strand
AGAAGACGACGAAGCCTTCGACGAACAAATGCGCGTCCGTGCAGCGGCGGAGCACGAGAGCTACGCGTCGCGCACCACGCCACTTAAACCGGCAAAAGACGCCGTCGACGCGGTGCGTAAACAAGGCGTGGCCCTCGTCGAGGACGCCCTGCCGGACGCGTCGTTACGAGAAACATTGCGAAGCCGCATACTGGAGCGGCGCGACGCCGGCGCCGGCCAGGACCATGTCGCAGCCCGGGTCGCTGCCGAGCGTCGTCCGGCGCCGTCCGAGCAGGAAGCACACCTCGCCTGGCGCCGCGGGCGCGGGCGGGGCCTCGCCGACCCGGCCCGTGCGCTCGTCGCGCGCCCAGGGCACGAGCGCCGGCACGCTGGTCAGGCCGCCGTTGAGGACGGCCTCGAGGTCGGCCGCCAGCACGTCGGCTCGCGGCGTCCGCTCCTCGGGGTCGGGCTGGAGCGCCTGGTCGATCGCGCGCGCCAGGGCCACGGGCACGTCGGCGACCTCGTCCAGGGGCTCGTATTCCCCCTCGAGCGCCAGCTCGGCGACCTCGAACATGTCGGCCCCCACGAAGGGCGGGCGCCCGCAGGCCAGCTCGTAGAGCGTGACCCCCAGCGCGAACACGTCGATCCGCGCGTCCTCCTCCAGCGCCTCGTCCCACTGCTCGGGCGCCATGTAGAAGCTCGTGCCCAAGAGCTGGCCCGGCGCGGTGAGTCCGCTCAGGAACTCGTCCTTGGCCAGGCCGAAGTCGGCGACCAGCACCCGGTCGCTCGCCGCGTCCAGGAGCAGGTTGGCGGGCTTGACGTCGCGGTGGATCAGCCCCGCCGCGTGCACGGCGGCCAGCCCGCGCGCCGCGTCTCGCCCGTAGCGCGCCACGAGCGCCGCGGGGAGCGGGCCCTGCTGGAGCCGCTGGCGCAGCGAGCAGCCCTCGACCAGCTCCATGACCAGGTGCGGGGTCGGCGCGACCACGTCCACCGCCAGCACCGCGACCACGTTGGGGTGCCGCGGCAGCTTGGACATGGCCGCCGCCTCGCGCCCGAAGCGGGCCCGGAACGCGCCGTCGCTCGCCAGCTCGGGCGCGAGCACCTTGACCACAGCGGCTTCGCCATGGCGCCCGCGCCGAGGGGAGCTTCGATCGTGTAGCCAGAGAGGGTCTCGCCGATCACGCAGAGAGGGTAACGAGCGGGCCCTCCTTCGCCGACGCCCAGCGACTCGTCAGCGTGGGGGAGTTGCGTCGACGAAAGCCACGCAGTCGCCTCGCTGGGTGCGCACGTCGACGGCCTGGTAGTCAGGCGCGAACTCGAGCACATAGACCTGGCTAAAGCAGGGAGCTCGATCCTGATCGGTCAACGAGAGGGGAGGGTTCACCCAGCAACTGATCACTCCTGCCTCGAGGCCGGTCCGAGCCAGGTCGTCCCATTCCCCGTCAGCAAGCTCCCTGTAGACGCAGGACGGAGTCTCCCAGCGGATGTGGAGGCGAACTCTCCCTCGAAGGAGAGGCCCGAGGGAGAGGCGGCAGTAGGCCTCCTCACCCTTTTCCGTGCGGAGAACCCCAGTCCACTCCTTCTCGAAGTATGGCTGTGCCGAACGAGGGCGCTGCTGGCTTTCGGGCTCCTTCGCGAGCTTGGTCGGAGGGTCGGCCGGGGCAGCGCAGCCCGAGAGCAGGAGCGCGCAGAGGAAGAGTCGTCTTAGTCCCTTCACTGTCACCTCTACCTCAACAGTTCGCTGGCGCGTTGAGTCTACGCGTCGATCACGGAGTCACCGGGGAGGCGACGTCGACTGGTAGGTTCCTACGCCCACCCGAGGAGAGCTCCATGCCCTGGACCTGCGGACAGTGCGGCAACGACGTCGAGCGCGACGACGCCACGGCGTGCCCGGACTGCCAAGCCCCCAAGACCGCCTGGACCATGGTCAAGGACACGACGCGCCGCTTCGTGCTGACCAAGGCTCGGCTGGAGGCCTACCGCGGTCAGAGCTCCGAGGGCGCGCCCAGCGAGCAGCCGCCGAGCGAGCTCACGCCCGAGGGCTGGCAGCCGACCGAGCGCGCGCCGGCGGTGCCCCTCGCGCAGGCGCGGGCCTGGGAGGAGGCGGGGCAGCGCCCGCCCGAGGACGCGCTGATCAAGGCGCGGGTCGTGGCCAAGTCGGCCCGCAACCCGCGGCTGCTCCTGACGGTCAACTTCGCCCAGGCCGAGGCCCGCGAGCAGGAGCACGCGCCCGACCCCGAGCCCGAGAGCGCCCCCTGGGAGGCGCACCTGCTCTGCGTGTGCGGCGTGGGCGAGGGCGAGGCGCTGCCGAGCTTCCCGGGGCTGGTCGTGCTCGACGTGAGCGAGGGCGAGGGCGCGGGCCACGCGCCGAGCCTCGAGGTCGCGCGCAAGAAGTCGGCCCTGACCCTGCAGCTCGAGCCCTACGCCAGCTCGGGCGACCTGCAGGTCGTGCGCGTGCTGGACGTGTTCCTCAGCGGGAGCGCCTGGCCGCAGCCCCGCTACGGCGGCGACGAGTGGTCGAGCCTGGCCGCGCCCTTGGCCGAGGCCCTGCGCGCGCTGGAGGCGGCGGGCGAAGGCGCGACCCTGGCGGTGGCCGGTCACGCGGATCCCAGCGGCGACGCGGCCAAGAACCACGCCCTCTCGGCGCAGCGGGCCGAGGCGCTGCGGGCGCTGCTCATGGGCGAGCGAGAGGCCTTCGCCGCCGCCGTGCGCGAGCACCACGGCGTGGTCTGCCTGCAGGCCAACCTCGACCACTTCGCCGAGGAGTTCCTCTGGCCGGAGCTCCAGCCGGGCAAGATCGACGACAAGTGGGGCCCGATCACCCAGTCGGCGGTGTCGAGCTTCCAGCGCGCCTTCAAGGAGGCCCGCCAGACGCTGGAGCTGGGCGAGGTGCCCGCGCCCAACGACGAGGCCCCCGCCTCGCACCCCGTCGACGAGGTCACGCTCGGCGCCTTCTGCGACCTGGTCGGCTGGCTGCTGCGCTGCGCGCTCGGGCTGAGCGGCGAGGAGCTGGCCCAGCGGCGGGCCGCGATCGCCTGGGCCGAGCCCGCGACCCTCGCGCTGGGCGACTCCTTCCCCCTGGAGGGGGAGCCGGAGGAGCGCTCCCGGCGGGTCGAGCTCCTGATCCTGCCGGCCGAGGGCGCCCCGCCACTGACCTGCCCCGGCGAGGCCCGCCGCTACGAGCGGGCCGAGGTCCCCGCCTACGGCGAGGACACCACGCAGCAGGTGCTCGAGGTGCCGCCCTGGCGGGCCTACGTCCTCGACCTCCGTACCGTCGACGAGCTGGGGCGCGCGCTGCCCTCGGTCGAGCTCGAGCTGGGCGGCGAGGCGATCCAGACCGACGCCGTCGGCTACTGGCGGCGCTACGGGGTCGAGGCCAAGCAGGGCAAGCTGACGCTCCGCTCGCCCGCGGGTGAGCGCCTCCGCTTCGCGGAGCAGGAGGGCGAAGGGGACCCCGAGCTCGACGTGCGCCTCGGCGCCGAGGCCGTCACCAGCGTGACCGTCCTGGGCCGAGTGCCGGCCGAAATCCTCGAGCAGCAGCGGCGCTACGAGCGGATCGTGCGTCGGCGCCCGCCGACCGAGGGCGAGCCGAGCAAGGTCACGACCCGCCGCACGGACGCGCCCGCGCCCACGCAGGAGGGGACCTCGAGCGCCGAGCCCGAGCAAGACACGGCGCTGGCCAGCCGGCGCTACTGCGCCGACCCGGTCGCGCTGGCCGTGTTCGGCAACGAGCGCAGCGGCGACTTCGCGCTCCCCCACGCCGAAATGGTCCAGGGCCTCGACGACTGGCTGAGCGACTACCACCCGAACCTGACCGGGCGCGGCTGGTGGCTGAACCTGCTCGTGGGCACGGGCGAGAAGCAGCTGCTCATGGTCTACGACCGCGCGGGGAGCCTGCACTACAGCTGGGAGCTGCCCCAGGCCGACACCGTCCGCGGCCTCTATGGCGCCTACGCGCCGCTCGAGAGCGGGCGCGGCTTCAACTACTACCGCGACCTGAGCGAGCTGCGCTACGGGCTGAGGGGGCCGAGCGACACCGGGCGCTTCGAGCTGACCGACTTCCTCTCGCCGGCCCAGGCCGACGCCTGGCGCGCGCACCTGCGCTCCCAGGCGGGCGCGCTGCCCGTCGTCTATCACGCGCCCACGCACTCGCGCCTGTTCCAGGTCGCGCTCTTTGGCGGCAGCGGCCAGCTCGAGCCCTACACGGGCGGGACCGCCCTGACGCGGGCCTCGGTGCACCGGCGCAACCTGGGCTGCTGCAGAGCGATCGACTTCGCCTACCGCGGCTACGCCAAGGGCTATCTCTCCAAGCTCGAGGGCTGCAAGACCGAGGCCGACGTGCGCAGGCTCGGCCCGCCGCGGGCGCCCTCGCTCTATCGCCTGCCCGTCGACGCCAAGCTCGACGAGCTGAAGGAGCTGAGCGACGCCCAGCAGCTGGCGAGCAACCAGGAGTTCGAGCTCTGGCAGGCGATCGGCCAGAAGCTGAGCGTGATCTGGAACGAGCCCCTGGCCGGCAAGCCCTTCCTGGTGGTCAAGCACGCCCACGCGCTCACGACCGGGACCGGCACGGTCAAGGTCGAGCACTGCATCACCTGGGACCCCGACCGCGGGACGCTGAAGAAGAAGCAGGAGACGGCCTCGGTCCGGGTCGACATGACCAAGGTCGGCAAGCTGGGCGGCAAGCTCGGCAAGCGCAAGATCCCGGTCGGGGCCGGCTTCGAGGGCGAGGTCGACCTCGAGACGGGCGAGACCAAGCAGAAGCTGCACGTCAAGCTGGGCGCCCTCGACAGCGAGTTCGCCTCCGACGGCGGGGTCAAGATCACGCGCGGGGTCGCGACCGGCGAAATGAACCTCTTCACGGGCGAGGTCGGGCAGGGCGCGACGCTCAAGCTCGAGGGGCTGCCCTACGAGCCCGAGCTCTACGTCGGCCTGCACTGGCAGCTCGCCAAGCCCGACGACGTGCTGGCCTGGACCTCCAACGCGCCGGGCTTCTTCGAGCGGCGCAGCACCAAGGAGCTGCTCGAGACCGCCCGCTGGGGCGACCTCAACCGCGACGAGCGGGACAAGCTGGAGCTGCTCGGCTTCGACCAGGAGAGCTGGGACGCGCGCCACGTGACGCCGCTGGTCGAGCTGCCCGAGGCGGTCCGTCAGGACCCGCAGAACCTCGAGGCGGCGCAGGAGATCGCGACGATCCACCTCGGCTTCAGCCGGACGGGCTGGAAGCCCGCCTGGCAGGCGCTCGCCAAGAAGAAGTAAGTCAGCTCAGAAGGGCAGGTCGCGGAACACGTGCTTGGCGTCCGCCCAGCGCTCGAGCCCCGCCTTGCGCGCGGCCTCGGCCTCTCCGCGCCGGCCGAGGGCCAGGAGCGTCGCGATCCGCTGGTACTCGAGCCACACCGCCGACTCGTCCAGCCACAGGTGCTGAGGCACATCGGCGATCACCTCCAGCGAGCGCTCGAGCTGGCCCAGCTCGCGGTAGGCGCGGATCCGGTCGCGGTGCAGCTTGCTGAGCGTGGGGTCGCGGTGCTCGTAGGGGTTCTTGTCGCTGGGCAGGGCCAGCTCGCCTGGGATCTTGAGGCCGCGCTCGCTGGCCCAGCGGAGGACCGCGGCGTGGTCGGACCCCATGACCATCGCGACCGCGGAGTAGAAGTCGGCCAGCCGGCGCACGGCGTCGCGCTGGTAGCTGGCCTGCTGGAGGGGCAGCTCCTTCCAGCGGCGGAGGGCCTCGGCGAGGCGCCGCTCCATGAGCGCCCGGAGCGCCTCGGGCCCGGGGCCGACCAGGCAGGCCTCGTCCAGGCAGAGCTGCGTGAACACGTTCAGGTCGGGCTGGGGAAGCTCGATCCCCTGGCGCAAGGCAGCGAGGGCCGCCTCGCGCTGCGGCGAAGCCCGGACCTTGGGCCACCAGCGCTCGCGGTAGAGCCCGCGCTTGCGCCGGGGGGCGCCGGAGATGTCGAACTCGTGCACGGGGACGAGCGCCCGCTCCCGCCACAGGCAGGCGTAGGCGCGCAGGGTGGGGTGGAGGTCGTCCCGCGCCGCGCTCACGGCCTGGCGCGCCAGCTCGGCGTCGCGGACGTCCTCGCCGCGGAGCAGCTCCCAGAAGGCGAGCGCGCGGCTGGCGGGGCGCGCCGCGCGCAGCTCGCTCAGCCGCTCGGGGCGGAGCTCGGGCGCGCGGCGGAGCACGGTCTGCTGCTTGGTGATCTTGAAGGCCGCCCCGCGCAGGACCTGGAGCGGGGGCTGGACGCGCAGGTAGAGCAGGAAGCTGGTCTCCCCCAGGCGCCCGTCGGAGCTGGAGTTGGCCATTTGCTGCTGGAACACCTCGGCCAGGATCGGCGCGACCCCTGGCGGGTCGCGGTAGGCGGGGTCCAGGTCTGGTCCAGCGTCGAGCACGAAGGCCAGGGACTCCAGCCGCTCGACCGGGCGCTCCGCGGCGGCGCGGACCCAGGCCGCCGCCGTCGCGCGGTAGGACTCGAGCAGCGAGGGCGGCGCGGAGACCGCGGGCGCCGCCCGCAGGATCCGCACCCAGCGCTCGAGGGCGGGCGGCGTCGCGCCGAGGCGGGTCGGCGGCTCTTCCCAGCGCGGCTCAGCGGCCGCCAGCAAGGCCTCCTTGGCGGGGGCCCAGCTGGCCAGCTCGGCC
>CALDQK010000712.1 GCA_937911525.1 uncultured bacterium | reverse complement strand
GCTCAGGGGCTGAGCCTCACGCCAGCGTGTAGAGTCTGAGCCAAGTCCCCCCCCGCCCCCCCGTGCCACATGCCCTCCGCCCTCAAGGTGTTGACCGGGCCCCTCCAGCCCCGCGTGCTCCTCTTGCCGGAGCGCTGCGAGCCACCCTATGTCCTGGGGCGCTCGCTGGAGTCGAACCTGATCCTGGGGGGTCCGGCCGTCGCCGAGCGCCACGCGCTCCTCACGGGCGAGGCTGGCGATCACCAGATCGTGCCGGGTTCGCGCGGGAGGACCTGGGTCGACGGCGAGGCGATCACCGGCCCGCGCCCCCTCGCCCACGGCGATCGAATTCGAATCGGCAACCACACCCTCCTCTACCAGCGCACCCAGGCTCCGGCGCCCGGCCCGAGCGAGACCCCCTGCGCCTGCTGCGGCGCGCTCCTGGGCCCCAGCAGCGGGAAGGGCCCCGCCCTGCGCAGCCTGCACCTCGGGGAAGAGCTGATCTGCCCGCGCTGCGTGGACTCGCGCCTGCACCTCGAGCGACAGCTCGACAGCTATCGGATCCTCCGCAAGATCACCAACAACGCCGAGGAGGTGACCTACCTCGCCGTCGACACCCGCTCGCTCGAGCGCGTCGCGGTGCGGATCCTGCGCGCCGAGCGACAGGCCGACGCCCGCGTCCTGCGCCGCTTCCTGGTCCGGGCCCTGGTGGGCGTCGTCCTGGACCACCCCAACTTCCTCGGGGTGCGAGGCGTCCACGTCAGCGCGGGGATCCCCTTCGTGGTGGTCGAGCACGTCGAGCGCTCGACCAAGCTCGAGGTCCTCGTGCGCGAGGGGGGCGCCGCCCACCTGGCCGACGCGCTCTACGTGACCAATCAGCTGGCCGAGATCCTCCGCCACGCCCGCGAGCAGGAGCTGGTGGTCGCCAAGCGGAAGAAGTCTGGCGTCCTGATCGACCCCAGCGGGTGGGTCAAGGTGCTCGCCTACGACGTGACCCTCGAGCTCGAGCGACGAGTCGCGACGACCGAGGCCTTCGCCGACCTCGCCGCCCAGGCAGGCGAGGACACCGAGCGCCTGCGCGCGGCCAGCTACGAGCCGCGCGACGAGGACGAGGCGCGCCTGGGCCGGCTGGCGGACGAGTTCGCCGAGGTCTACTCGGTCGGGCGAATCCTGTTCCAAATGGTCAGCGGGACGACCTTCGGGGCTGGCTCGCTGGAGGCCGTGCGCAAGGCGCGACGAGCGCTGCGCAAGGGGCTCGAGCTCGACGAAGGGCCCCTGGCCGGAAAGCCCGAGCCGATCGTGAGCCTGATCGAGCGGGTGATCGTCCCCAAGGGTCCCGCCCGGATCCGGACCCTGGACGGCTTCACCTCCGCCTCCAAGGAGACCTTTCGTCTGATGGTCGAGCGGGGGGATCTCCCAGCGCCAGCCTGAGGGTCGAGGGGCCTCACCTGAGGTTGTTGGCGCTGCCACGCGTCTGAGGCGCGTGCTAGACTCCGCGCCACACGGAGCCCGAATGCCGACAGTTCATCCGACCGCCATCGTGGAGGACGGAGCTCAGCTCGCCGACGACGTGATCGTTGGTCCCTACGCCTTCATTGGCCCCGAGGTGAAGGTCGCCGAGGGGACCCGCCTCGACCACGGCGTGATCCTGCAGGGCCGCACCAGCGTGGGTCCCCACAATCACCTCTTCCCCTACGCGGTCGTCGGCTCGGTCCCCCAGGACAAGAAGTACGAGGGCGAGCCCGCGGCGGTCGAGATCGGCGCCCACAACCAGATCCGCGAGCACGTCACGATCCACATCGGGACCAACCTCGGCGGCAACGTGACCCGGATCGGGGACCACAACCTGATCATGGCTGGCGCTCACGTCGGCCACGACTGCGTCGTCGGCAACCACTGCGTGCTGGCCAACTACACGGGCCTGGCGGGCCACGTGACGGTCGAGGACTACGCGATCCTGGGCGGTCAGACGGGCGTCCACCAGTTCGTCAAGATCGGCGCGCACTGCATCACCTCGGGCGGCTCCAAGGTCGGCAAGGACATCGCTCCCTACACCGTGGCTCAGGGCTACCCGGCCCGGCTGCGGGGGATCAACCACGTCGGCCTCAAGCGACGTGGCTTCAGCGACCAGACCGTGCGCCTGCTCCGCCAGGCCTACCGCGCCGTGTTCTTCGCGGCCGAGGCCAAGTTCGACGAGACGCTCGCCAACGCGCGCGCCGAGTTCAAGGGCAGCCGCGAGGTCGGCAAGTTCCTCGACTTCCTCGAGGAGGCCAGCCAGAGCGACCGGGGCTTCCTGCGCCCGCTCCGGAGCGAGAGCGGCAGCAGCAGCGACGACAAGACGCCGCCCGGCGGTATTCAGGCAGCCGCCTCCTGAGCGACCCCCACGCGAGGGCGTCGGCAGGTGGCGCCAAGTCGTGAAGGGGTGTTAGCTTAGGGACGCTTCGGGGGGTCCGTGTCCACCACGTTCCTGGACTTGCTGCGCGCCAAAGTCGCGATCCACCTTGGCCTGGTCGACACGGGTCAGGCCCGCGCCTGCTTGCAGCAGGTGGACCAGGGGCGGACCGCTCAGCAGGTCCTCGCTGACGAGCACGGCGTCGACCCGGCGACCCTCCAGCGGATCGATCGCTACGCCCACCGCTGCCACCAGCTCAAGGGCGAGTCGATCTACCTCCGCCTGCTGCGCAGCCGCGGCCTGGTCCCCGAGCAGACCCTGCACCCGATCCTGTGGGAGGTCCGTCAGTCCAAGAACGGCCAGTCCCTCGGCGAGACGCTCGTCGCGCGCGGGCTGATCGGGCTCGACCAGCACCAGGGAATCCAGGCCGAGGCCCGCGGGCAGCTCGCCCAGGAGGACACGAGCGTCGCCGAGCGCTACCGGGAGCGCGGCTACGAGGGGATCGAGCGCGGCAGCCAGACCGTGGCCCAGATCGTGGCCGAGGATCAGGCCGGAGCGGGACAGCCGGAGGGGGCCGTTGGGACGCCCGTCAGCGCGCCTCCGCGCCCCGCGCCTCCCCTGCCCCAGGCGCCGCCCCTCCCCCAGGCGCCGCCCCTCCCCCAGAGCCCGCCCGCGGCGCTGATGAGCTCGGAGGACGAGCTCACCACCGAGTCGCTCCAGCCGCCGCCCAAGCTCCCGCCGGAGCTCGTCAACAGCGGCTTGGAGGAGAAATACGACATTGAGCGCAAGTGCGGCGAGGGCGGAATGGGCGCCGTCTACCTGGCCTACTCCAAGGACGACCCCAAGCACGAGACCCCCCTCGCGCTGAAGGTCGTGCTCGACGTGGCCAAGTCCAAGGACGCCGCCGCTCGCTTCAAGCGCGAGATCCTCGCGACGAGCATGTGCGCCCACGAGAACATCATCGAGATCCACGACGCCGCCGAGACCCTGGACGGGTCCTACTACATGGCGATGGAGTATCTCGAGGGCGAAGAGCTGGCGGACACGGTCAAGCGCGAGGGCCCGATCCCCC
This sequence comes from uncultured bacterium, assembly GCA_937911525.1. Lineage (GTDB taxonomy): Bacteria > Planctomycetota > J058 > J058 > J058 > NORP233. The sequence continues at coordinate 3,053 of CALDQK010000712.1, read as the reverse complement.
TCGCGCGCCTGATGCCGCTCCTCGACCAGGTCCTGCAAGGGCTGGTCGCGATCCACGCGAGCAACATCGTCCACCGCGACATCAAGCCGCAGAACTTCCGCATCACCAAGGGCCCCGACGGCCAGGAGCTGCTCAAGATCGTCGACTTCGGGATCGCGCGCGTCCTCGACGCCGCAGACAGCGGCGCGGGCGAGCAGTTCTACAAGACCATGGGCGGCAAGATCACCGGCTCGCCGGCCTATATCGCGCCGGAGAGCATCACCGAGCCCGAGGTCGACGGGCGCGCCGACCTCTACTCGCTCGGGATCTCGATCTTCCGCGTGGCCACCGGCCGGCTCCCCTTCGTCGCCAAGGAGCCGACCGAGTACCTGCCGATGCACCTCTATCAGAAGCCGCCGCGCCTGAGCGAGATGCTCCCCGGCACGCCGCCCGCCATGGACCTGTTCGTGGACCGGCTGCTGAAGAAGGTCGCGGATCAGCGCTTCGCCTCGACCGACGAGGCGCTGCAGATCTTCCGCGAGAAGGTGTGGCCCGAGGTCCTGCCCGGCGTCCCAGCACCTGGCAGCGAGGCTGGCCCTGCGGCCGCGGCCCCCGCGCCGGCGCCGGTGATCGACGCCCCGCCGCCGGCCCCGGCGCCCTTGCCGACGCCGAGCGCCCCGCCGCCCGCGCCAGCTCCTCTCGCGGCCTCCCCGCTGGCGCCGCCCCCGGACCTCCCCTCGCCCATGGCTCCCGACAACCTCGGCTTCACGGCGCCCGACATGGTCGCGCCGACGGCCGCAGAGATCGACGCCGCCGCGGCAGAGTCGGCGGGAGACGCGCCCGACCTCCCCGCGAGGGTGCAGCCCGAGCCGAAGAAGCTCGGCTTCTTCGCGCGGATCTGGGCCTGGCTCTTCGGGAAGAAGTGAAGAGCGGACGCCGGTTCCGCCGATAGGCGTGAGGACCCTGCGCTCTGAGCGGGGGCCCTGACCCCGATCGGAGGAACCATGACCCTGCGAACCCTGTCGCTCCTCGTGGCGAGCACGCTGCTCGCGGCCTGCGTCCGCCCCGGACCGCCGCGGGTGCCGACCCTCCCGCCAGAGCCGATCGCGCGCAAGGCGCCGGAGAAGGACTACGAGCGCCCCTTGCCCCCGGGCGTCCACGCCCTGCGCAAGATCACCGACCCCGCCGACATGCCCAACCTCTCGGCGGGCCTGGGCGACGTCGCGGGCCTGCGGGCCTCGGTCCAGCGCAGCCTGCACTACCTCGCCAAGCCCAGCTCGCAGCAGTTCTTCCCCGTGAGCGGGATCAGCCACGCCCAGGTCGTGCGCAGCCTGGAGCTCATGGACGAGCTCCTGGCGCAGCAGTCCGGCGACCCGCTCGCCCTGGCAGCTGAGCTGCGGCGGCGCTTCGACGTCTACACCACGATCGGCTGCGACGACAAGGGCACGGTCCTGTTCACCGGCTACTACACGCCAATCTTCCAGGCTTCGCGCGAGCGGAGCGGCGAGTACCAGTTCCCCCTCCACCGCCTGCCCGAGGGGCACCGCAAGGACCCGATCACGGGCAAGACCCTCGGCCTGGCGCGCGCCGACGGGAGCGTCGACCCCGACTACCCCACGCGCGAGGAGCTGATCGACAGCCCGCTCCTGGCCGGCAAGGAGCTGGTCTATCTCAAGACGCCCTTCGAGGCCTACGTGATCGGCGTGCAGGGCTCGGCGATCCTCGAGCTGCGCGACGGCTCGCGCCTCGAGGTCGGCTACGCGGGGACCAACGGCAAGCCCTACGCCTCGCTGGGCCGGGCGCTGGTCAAGGCCGGCAAGCTGAAGCCGACCGAGCTGAACCTCAAGCGCATGATCGAGTATTTCCAGGCGCACCCCGAGGACTTCGAGCCCCTCGCCGCCGCCAACCAGCGCTACGTGTTCTTCCAGGAGTCGGCCGGCGGCCCCTTCGGCTGCCTGAACGAGAAGGTCACCCGCCTGCGCTCGATCGCGACCGACAAGTCGATCTTCCCGCGCGGCTCGCTCTGCTTCCTCAAGGCCCGCCTGCCGGTCGCCTCGGGGATCTACCAGGGCTTCGTGTGCGATCAGGACGCGGGCGGCGCGATCCGGGCGCCGGGGCGCTGCGACGTCTACATGGGGATCGGCGAGGACGCCGGCCGCGACGCGGGCCGGACCCTGGCCGAGGGGCGGCTCTACTACCTGATCGCCAAGGACGAGGAGCTCTACGCCTTCGGCAAGTAGGAATACGTTTCCTCGAACAGGTCGATGGGCAGATGTTGCCCGTTCGACCCGAACCGCAAGCGGGACGCACCCAGGAGGGCGCGTCCCGCGCTGCGTTTAGGGCCTCGGCACCCCGCGTGCCCAGGCTGGAGCGGAGGAAGGAGGAAGGCAGACCGCTCCCATGACCCACGCTTCGAACCCGCTGCTCGGCGGGCTGAGCGCGCTGGCCCTGCTCAGCGCGAGCGCCCTCGCTCTGGCTGACGAACCCTCGACCGGGAGCTTCCTGCTCCGCGGCGAGCGCGACGACGGGCGCGCCTTCGACGTCGCGCTCGAGATCGAGCGCGACGCGAGCGGCTGGCGCCTGACCCGCGTCGAGCGCGGTCGAGGCCGCTACCGCGCCGCGCCCGCCCGGACCTGGCGCGCCCGCGCCGAGCTGCGGGGCGACGGCCTGCACGCCACCTACAGCCTCCCGCTGGGCGGCCCGAGCGAAGGCGCTCGCGGCGCGCTGCGGGGCCGACGCCGCGCCGAGCAGGGCGAGGGCAACCGCGTGCGGGCTCACTACCGCTGGACCCCGGCTGGCCTGAGCGAGGCTCTGCGCAACGAGACGCGCCGCGGACCCGAGGCTGGCTGGACCCAGGCCGCCGCGCGGGGGCGCTCGCCCGAGGGCCGAGTCCCCCTGGGGGGCCAGCGCCCCGTGCCGCCCTCGGGGCGGCTGAAGGTCGTGGTCCCGACCTCGGGGCTGCTCTTCCTGCGCCTGACGAGCGCCGGCCGGATCCAGCTCTACGACCTCAGCGGCGGCGAGGTGGCTCCCGCCGCCCAGGGCGGCAAGAGCGCGCGCTTCGACCTCCGCCAGCC
>CALDQK010000711.1 GCA_937911525.1 uncultured bacterium | reverse complement strand
GAGGACTACTGCCACTTCGAGGCGATCAAGGAGCGCCACGAGGGGCGCGCCTACTGGGAGTGGGAGCCGCTCGGGCTCAGGCGCTGCCTGCCGACCGCCCTGGCCGCCCAGGGTGAGGAGCTCGCGCCGGCCGTCGACGAGTTCGCGGTCGCCCAGCTCCTCTTCCAGCGTCAGTGGGACGCCCTGCGCGGCTACGCCGCCGCGCGCGGGGTGCGCCTCTTCGGCGACCTGCCGATCTTCGTCGCCCGCGACAGCGCCGACGTGTGGTCGCGCCCCGAGCTCTTCGAGCTCGACGCCGCGGGCGAGCCGCGGGTCGTGGCCGGCGTCCCGCCCGACGACTTCTCCGAGGACGGGCAGCTGTGGGGCAACCCGCTCTACGACTGGGACGTCCACGCCCGCAGCGGCTACGCCTGGTGGATCGCGCGCGTCGCGCGGGCCTACGAGCTGACCGACTACGTGCGGATCGACCACTTCCGCGGCTTCGCCGGCTACTGGGAGGTCCCCGCCCAGGCCGCCACCGCCCGCGAGGGGCGCTGGGTCGACGGGCCGCGCCTGCCCCTCTTCGAGGCCATGAAGCAGGAGCTGGGCGACCTGCCGCTGATCGCCGAGGACCTGGGCGAGATCACCGACGACGTGACCGAGCTGCTCGAGCAGACCGGCTTCCCCGGCATGAAGATCCTCCAGTTCGGCTACTACGACGACGACGCCGAGCACCCCTTCCGGCCGGAGAACTACCCCGAGGAGGCGGTCGTCTACACGGGCACCCACGACAACCAGACCAGCCTCGGCTGGTATCAGGGCCTCGACGAGGCGACCCGCGCGCGCGCCCACCTGCGCGAGGAGGACCCCGTCGGGGACCTGATCGAGCGCGCGGTCTCGAGCCGGGCGGGGCTCGCGATCCTGCCCGCCCAGGACCTGCTGCGCCTGGGCGACGAGGCCCGCACCAACTGCCCCGGCGTGGCCGAGGGCAACTGGGTGTGGCGCGTGACCGAGGGCCAGCTCGACGAGCAGGCCTTCGCGCAGCTCAAGGAGCTCAACGCCGCCCACGGGCGTCAGCTCTTCCCCGCGGAGGACGCGGGCTCCTGAAGCGAGCGGGCGCACTCCCGCTCCCGGAGCTGCTGCCCCGGGTCAGCCGCTCCTTCTACCTCAGCCTGCGGCTCCTCCCGCGCGAGACGCGCGGCTGCGTCGCGCTGGCCTACCTGCTCGCGCGGGCCGCCGACACCGTGGCCGACACGCGCCTCGTCCCCGCGGCCGAGCGCGCCGAGCAGCTCCGCCGCCTGCGCGCGCTCTTCCAGGGCGAGCTGCCCGCGAGCGAGCGCGCGCCCTTGCTGGCGGAGCTGGCCCAGGTCCCCCAGAGCGACGACGCGATCGAAGAGGAGCGCCTGCTCCTCGGCGAGCTGGGCGGCTGCCTGGACGCGCTGGAGGCCCTCCCGGGGGTCGAGCGGGCGCTGACCCGCCGCGTGCTCGCCACCCTGACCAGCGGCATGCGCGACGACCTGCTGCGCTTCGGGGACAGCAGCGAAGAGCTCGACGCGCTCGAGACGCGCGCCGAGCTGCTGCACTACTGCTACCAGGTCGCCGGCTGCGTGGGCGAGTTCTGGTCGCGGATCCACGCCGCCCGCCTGCCGCGCTTGCGCCGCCGCGTGGTGAGCGAGCTGGAGCCCTGGATCGCGGCGGGGCTGCGCCTGGGGCGCGCGCTCCAGCTGACCAACGTCCTGCGCGACGTGCGGCGTGACCTCCAGCACGGGCGCTGCTATCTGCCGCGCGAGGAGCTGAGCGCGCTGGGGCTCGCCCCGCGCGACATGCTCGACCCGGCTTGCTGGCCGCGGCTGCGCCCGCTCTACGCCTCGCTGATCGCGCAAGCCCTCGCCGACGCCTGGGCCGGCGTGCGCTACACGCAGCGGATCCCCGGCGGCGAGGTCGGCCTGCGCCTGGCCGGCCTGCTGCCGCTGCTGCTCTGCGTGCGGACCCTGGGCGCGGTCTACGCGGGGAACCCGCTGGAGGCGCCCGCGAAGGTCTCCCGCAAGGTGGTCTACAGCTGCCTCGGGGGAGGGCTCCTCGCCGGCCGCGACGCGCGCCAGCTGGAGGGCCTCTACCGGGGCGCGGTCAACGCCAGCGGGCTGGAACAGCTCGCGCCGAGGCGCTAGCCCTCGTCCTGACCGGAACCTGCCAATCGTGCCCGTGCCCGAGAGCGAGGCATGGAGGAGCTGTCGCAGTCAGCGACAGCTCCTTTGTGCCGTCTGATTGGGGCACGGGCACGGGCACGGGCACGGCTGACCACTCCACACGTCTCGGGCCTGGCCTCCGAGCGGCGTAAGGACGGTCGGAGGCAGCTTGACGTGGCGATTTAGGAGGAAAGCAGGAAGTGAGGAAGGCAAGGAAATCGGCGTGATCTGCGATCCAGGCATCCAGGATGCGAAGCGTAGCCGTAGCCAGCGCATCTCGAGAGACTGCTTTCGCCTTCCCGGCAGCCGCAACCTTCCTGTCCTTCCTTGATTCCTGCTTTCCTTCTAGAGCGCCACGTCTGGACGCCCTCGCCTCACGAGCGTGTGGCCCGAGCTGTGTGGGAGTGAGAGGCGGTCAGACGGGCACTGAGGGGCACGAGCACGAAGCACCATGCCAGTTCTCGGTCAGGAACTAGCTCTCGTCCTCGCGCGCCATGGCCTCGTTGGTCTCCACCCCGAAGTGCTCCTTCACCGCCGGGTGCAGCCACACCCAGCCCATGGCCAGCGCGAAGGGCGTCGTCACGCAGAGCGGGATCCCGAGCGCGATCAGGGCGCCGTGGACGCTCCAAGCCCAGGGCTCGCGCGGGGCGAAGAAGCTGGCCACGACGCCGGCGCCGAAGAGGGCGCCCATGCCCGCGATCACGAGGCCCATGGGGCCCGCCTGGGCGGGGAGCTCGGGGTTGCTCTGGGTCCAGAGGCCGAGCGCCAGGAAGCCGACGTAGACCAGGAGCAGCAGCCCGCGGAAGAAGCTGTAGCCCTGGAGCACGCGCTCGATCGGGAAGCCAGGTGGCTCGGTCACTCCCTCTCCTCTCGCCGCTCAGGATCGGGCAGCGCGCGGCTCCCGGCAAGCTTCGCGCGGTGGTAGCTTGAGCCCATGGCGTCCAACCTGCGCGAAGTCGTGGACGAGGTGATCGAGGCCTTCACGGGCGTGTTCACCCTCGAGCCCGACCCCGAGCTCGACCCCGAGCGCAACGTGGACAAGGTCGTGCACGAGACGGGGATCGTGGCCGGCCTGGTGGCCTCGATCCAGCCCCTGCCGGCGCCCGACTTCGTGCTCCTGACCCCGCTGCACGCGAAAATGGCGCTGCAGGTCGGGCGGATCAAGGGCTTCGAGATCACCCAGGAGCGCGCCAGCGAAATGGTGCGCGAGGTCATGGCCACGGTGTGGCTGGCGCTGACCAGCCAGGCCCTGATCGGGATCGTGGGCAAGATCATTCCCTTCGCGCGGATCTTCCTCACCTACCCGCTCAACTACGGCGCGACCTGGGCGATCGGCAAGGTGATCGCCTACTACTTCGACTGCCTCGACGCGGGCCAGGTCCCCACCCCCGAGGAGATGCGGCGGATCTTCCGCGAGCAGCTCAGGGTCGGGCGCAAGCAGGGCGAGAAGCACGACGGCGACTCGCTGCTCGAGCGCGCCCAGGCCCTGCGCGATCGGATCGCGGCCCGCGACCCCAGCCTGCGCACGAAGACCCGCATCGAGCCGCGCTTCCGCACGATCCCCAAGCCGCCGCCGGCCCCCGCGACGCCTCCGCCGCCGCCCGGAGAGCGGCGCAAGATCAAGATCGTGCTCGGCAAGAAGCGCGACGAGCCGCCGGCGCCGGTCGCCGAGCCCCCAGACGCCGAGCCCCCAGACGCCGAGCGCCCGGGCGCCGAGCCCCCGAGCGAGGCCTCCGAGGGTGAGGCCTCCTCCGCGAAGACGATCGGGCCCCAGGACGATCGACGCGAGATCGAGATCGGGTTCAAGGCCGCCGCCAAGACCCTGGGCGACGCCCAGCCTGGGCGCGTCGAGGACGAGACCGCCGAAGTCGAGACCGCCGCAGTCGAGACCGCCGAGGACGAGACCGCCGAGGACGAGACCGCCGAGGACGAGACCTCCGCAGACGAGACTGCCGTCCGCGCCCTGGGCGAGGACGAAGCGTCCACAGGCGGTGCTGCAGCCGTTCGCGCCTCGAGCATGGACGAGCCGGCCCCCGCTGCAGAGGAAGACGGAGACGAGGAGCAGCTCAGCCTCGTCGACCAGCTGGAGCGCCTCGCGAAGCTGCGCGACCAGGGTGTCCTCGACGACGACGAGTTCCAGCGCGCCAAGGCGAAGCTCCTGGCGGACTAGTCCTCCTCCAGGTGAGGAGGCGGTCCCAGCTCGTGGGGGAGGTCGAGCGCGCGACGGAGGTGCTGGTGCGCCCTCCAGCAGATCTGCCAGTCCGCGTCCCCGGCCTGGGGGAGGCTCTTCGCCACCCCCAAACGATCGAGCGCGGGGATGATGCGCGCGACGAAGGGCTCGTCGTCGGGGCTGCAGTGGCGCTCGTAGCACACCCGCAGAGCCCGGATCAGCCTTCGCAGCGCGCCCTCGACGTCTCCCTCGAAGACCCCCGCGTCCATGATCGCAGTGTGCAGCCAGCAGAGGCCGACCTGAGGCTTGAGCGCAGCCAGCAGATACCCAAGCCGCGTCGCCCCGCGCACCCCTCCCCCCAAGGTCACCGCCACCAGATCGCCGTAGGGCTCCTCGGGCTGCCTCTCGGCTCGGTCCAGCAGCACCTGGAGCTGGGCTGGACTCTGCCCCTGGGCGTGGAGCCGGAGGCCCCGGTTGAAGTGGCGCCGCAAGACCGAGTTCCGCAGCGAGAGCTCAGCCAGGAAGCGCCGGATCGTGTCGCCGGGAGCGAGCGCGGGCGGGACCCGCGGAGGCGGCGGGGCGATCGCGGGCGCGAGGGCGTCCGCCCCCGGCAGCGGTCGCAGGGCTCCAGCGCTGACCAGGGCGGCGTCACAGAGTTCGCCGCGCTTGCTCCACGAGCTGGCCTTCAGGCTGGCTCCCGCGCTGCTGCTCTCTGCCATTCCGAGGAGACCCTGGTCAGGCGCCGCCAGGATCGAGAGCGCTGAGAGCGCCCGCGCCAAGTCCGCGTGTCCCTCTCGTTGACTCCACGCCGCTAGCTCGCTGAGGACGCTGGCAGTCGGGACGCGCAAGATCCGCGTCAAGAGGAGCACGCCGCGCTGATCGCCTCTGGCCGCGTGGGCCGCTCTCGGCGTGGGCGCCTTGTCCTTGGCGGCTTCCTCACCCAGGACGCGCGCGTAGAGGCGCAGCAGCACGGGCTGCCGCGAGATCAGCTCGGGTAGCACGCGACGAACCAGTCGCCTGCGCACCAGCACCCCGCCCTCGCCCTGACCCTGCTTGAACCACGCGGACCAGCGAACGGAGTCGAAGGGCAGCTGCGCTAGCGCTCGTTCGTGCTCGCGCAGACGCGCGTAGGCCAGGTCGGGGGTCACGGGTTGGGTGTCCGTTCCCCGCAGGTTGCGCACGATCCCCTGCAGGATCTTCGCTTCGACGCCAGGGAGCTCCTCGCGCTCCACGAGCGCGACGAAGGCCGCCGCGAGCGCAGGGTCCCCGCGTGAGGTCATGTTGGCCTGCGCCGCGCCGACCAACCCGAGGGGGTCGCGCCAGCTGATCAGGTTGAAGCCGACCCGCGCCGAGAGGCGGAGGTCCACGTGGGGGCCGCCGAGGTCCTCGCCGCGGAAGTGGAGGCTCAGCCGGCGCCAGCCGACGAGCTGCCCCCGGCGCACCAGCGCCAGGTAGCGCTCGAGGAAGTCCTGGTGGTCCACCCGCCCCTTGGGGTCCTGGGCCCCGGCGTAGCGCCCCTCCTCGAGGTGCTGGTTGGAGGCGTTCCAGTAGCGCGCTGGCTCGAAGAGCCGGTAGCCGTGCGCCAGGATCGGCGCAGCCTGGACGAAGGCCCTCAGCCGCTCTCGCGAGAGCTTCCAGCTCGGCTGGATCGCTGCGGGAGGCAGGCGGTCCGGCAAGAGGGGCGGCAACCCGCTCTTCCAGGTCGGCGGCGTCCAGGCGGTCGGCGAAGGGGTGCTCGTCGGTCGCCAGGTCGGCGTCGCAGCGCTCGGCGAGGCCGCGGCCTGCTCGGGTTCAGGGGACCTGAGCGCCAGCCCCAGCGCCATGAGGCCGAGGCCCAGGCCGAGCACCAGGCCAGCCCGCAGGCGTGAGGCCGCGGGCGCGCGCTCTCCCGCCAGGTAGCGCTCGAGCGCCACGCCGAGCTCCTCGGCGCTGGCGAAGCGGCGCTGCGGGTCCTTGGCCAGCGCGCGCGCGCAGATCGCGTCCAAGGAGGCGTCCACCCCCGGCGCCGCCTGGCTGGGCGGCGGGGGAGCCTCGCGCACGACGCGATCCAGGACGAGCAAGGGCGGGCCCGCGGCGAAGGGGGGGCGCCCCGTGAGCGCCGCGTAGAGGATCGCGCCCAGGCCGTAGACGTCGGTCCGCTCGTCGACGGGCTCGCCGAGG
>CALDQK010000710.1 GCA_937911525.1 uncultured bacterium | reverse complement strand
GGGGTAGCGCTCGAGCACGCGCTGCCAGAGCGGGATCAGGAAGCGGCCCTGGATCGTCTTGAACTTGCCGCGGGCCGCGTCGCGCCCGGTCTCGGTGTTGAGCTGCTTCCAGGTCCAGCTGCCCTTGGTCTCGAGCTCCTGCTGCACGTCCTCGTCGCTGAGCGAGCGCACGTAGGCCGCGAGGTGATAGAGGGCAGGCTCGTCCACCACGTCGAGGGCCCCGTCCTGGACCTCCTGCAGCTTCTCGGGGTCGAAGGTGAAGCTCGCGCTCGAGATCGGCGCGCCCTTCCGCTTGGCCTCCTCGTGCTTGCGCAGCGTCTCGAGCGCCTTGCGCGCGTCCTGATAGGGGCCGGCGTGGCCGATCGGGCCCGGGTTGGCCCCAGGCGGCTTGACGGGGACGCCCTCCTGGAGCGGATCGCTCGGGCCAGGCGACTTGTGGAAGGCCCCGCGGAAGGTGTAGGCGCCCATCACGACCAGCAAGGCGAGCATCACGAACACCTTGCGCCCCTCCGAGCGGCTCATGAACTCGGGAGGTCCGGCGTCGGCGGTCTGCTTCATCGTGCTCGTGGAACCATTGCTGGACGTGCGGCGGCGGCTCGGGGCGAGGGGCGTCTTCGTCATGGAAGCGTCTACCCCGCACCGCCTGGGGGAGTTCCAGTCTAATCCAAGTACAGCGAGACGCCGCGCCCTCGTCCCCGAGGTCGCGGCGTCCCGGTGCCTGGCGCCGAGCCCTAGTGGCGGTCGACGGTGACCGTGTCGAGCGCGACGGTCACGTCCTGCAGGGTGCGGTCTGCCTGGGCCAGGTTGATCGTCATGGTCAGGATCGAGGCGCCCTGATAGTCGACCCCAGGCTCACCCGGGCGGACGACGATCTTGTTGGCGAGGCCCTCGAAGCTGGCCGGGAGGCCCGAGCGAGCGAAGCCCTCCACGCGAGCGGCGCGCTTGCCCTCGACCAGGTCGATCACCGTCAGCGCGCTCTCGTTGAAGCTCACCGCGTAGAGGTAGTTGCCGGTGTGGCTGATCGCGATGCTCGAGACGAAGTTGCTGGGGACCTGGCTCTCGAGGTCGTAGCCGCCCTGGTAACGGGCGCTCAGGTCGAGGCTCTGCTGACCCGCGAGCTGGTCGAGGTCGCTGAGGTCGAGCACGTAGACCTCGGCCTTGCTCTGGCTGGCGACGTAGCCGCGCTTGCCGTCGGGCGAGATCGTGATCTGACCGGTGGGGTTGGTCGAGGCGGGGAAGCGGATCGTGCCGACGAGCTCGAAGCGGTCCGGGTCGATCACGTCGATCGAGCCCTCGGTGCCGCCGAAGGGCCCGCTGTTGGTGACGAGGAGCAGGTCACCCACCCGGGTGATCCCGGTCGGGTTGAAGTCGCTCGTCATCATGAAAGCGCCGCCCGAGAGGGTGTTGGTGGCGGCGTCGTAGTCGTAGGCCGTGATCGTGCCCGGGTTGTAGTCGAAGTTGCTGTCGAGGTTGCTCGAGATGTAGATCAGCTTGCCGCCCGCGATCGTGGCGTCCGCGGTGTAGCTCATGGGGATCGGCTGAGCGCCCACGTCGACGCCCTTGTTGTTGAGCGTGCCGGCCGCCCAGGTCGCCGTGATCCCGTTGAAGTCGAACCAGACCACGTCGTTGCTGTCTCGAGCGGTGAGCGGGTCGAACATGGCCACGCCCTCACCGTTGGTGCCCGAGGTGACGACCAGGGCCTTGTTGGCGGAGATCAGGTTCAGCTTGCCCGCCGAGATCCCCTGGGCGAGGGGGCCAGCGAAGAGGTCCACCGCGCGGTCGAGGACCGGGGCCGCGCCGCTCAGGTCCAGGATCCGCACCGTGCCCTTGTCCTCGACCACGAAGGCGCGATCCGCCAGGGCGGGGTCGTCGGACATGACCAGGTCGGAGATCGACTGCTGCTCCTTGAAGGCGACATAGGCGTCGGTCGAGAGGATCGCCTGGACGGGGTTGGTCGCCGAGCCGACGAGGCCGATTTGTCCCGCTGGGTCGTGCAGGCTGTTGCTGCTCACGGCCGCGGCGGTGGTGCCGCTGGTCGTCCCGCTCGGCGTCCCGCTCGTCGAGGCCGCCACCGTGCTGCTCGAGGAGCGGCTGCCGCTGCTCCCGCCGCAGCCGACCGCCGTGACCGCGGCCAGTGCCGCTGCCGCCGAGAGGAGGACCTTGATCGAGTGATTCTTGAAGAGCTGCATTGGTTCCCTGCTGTCCTGCTGTGCCGTGCTTGCTGGTGCTGTGCTGGTTCTCTCTGCCCTCGCTCGCGCTGGACGAGACGTAGAGCTGGGACTTCGGGAGAGCGCAAGCAGGAAGCCGAGGTCGCGTCGCGTCAACTCCAGTGGATTCAAGACGGTGCGCCAATGGGCCACACCCAGGACCGCCCGTTTCCCATTCCTGGGCGAGACGAACGCGACCATCGTTCCCACTCGCGCGAGCGGGCAACGCCCAGTTCCAAGCGGTCCCACGAAAAATCGTCCGGGTCGTCAACCGGGTGTCCCACACATGGGACAACCCCTTGTGGCTCCGTCACGAAAATCGTAACGCGTTGCGCCAACGGCGCTTGCCTTTCCCATAACTCCTAATGTTCTCGACAATGTTGAAACCTGACTCGACGGACCGTATAAATCGCATCACCGGGTTAGGAGCGGCTGTGAGCCATCTCATCAACGAGCGCAAGTGCAAGCTGCCGATCGCTTGCAAGATCAGCTTGCTGGTCATTCCGCTTGTGGCTTCCCTCTCTGCAGGCGCGCAGGCCTTCGTGAAGCTGCGCACTCAGGGCGGCGAGGCGCTCCGCTGGGGCTCCTCGCAGGTGACGGTGACCCTGCACCAGGACCTCGCTCCTCAGATCAGCGACGGCAGCGACGAGGTCGCGGTGCGCGAGGGCTTCCGCGCCTGGGAGCGCGTGGCCGACAGCGACCTGAGCTTCCGCTTCGACGACGCGCCGGCCTCTCGCGCCCGCGCGGACTGGGCGAGCGACGACGTGCACATGGTCTGGTTCGACCCCAACGACAGCAGCGGCTTCTTCTCGCAGGGGACCGGACTCGTCGCGATCACGCCCATCGACTTCAACCCGCAGACGGGCGAGATCACGGACGCGGACATCCTCGTCGACGCGCGCCGGACCTTCAGCACGCGCGGAGACGCGGACGCCTTCGACCTCCAGTCGGTGATCACCCACGAGGTCGGCCACCTGCTCGGCCTCGACCACTCGCCCGTGCACGGCTCGACGATGACTCCCGTGCCCGCGCTGGGTGACACCCGCCTGCGCAGCCTCTCGCCGGACGAAGAGGCCGCGGTCCGCGCGCTCTACCCCGCCGCGAACGCCTACGGCGCCCTGACCGGCGTCCTGCGGCGCGGCGACGGGAGCGTCGTGGTCGGCGCCCACGTGGTGGCCGAGAACCTCGACGGCGAGCCCACCGCCGCGACCCTCAGCAACCCCGACGGGACCTTCCTGCTCGAGGGCCTGCCCCCGGGCGACTACGTGGTCTACGCCGAGCCCCTGATCGACACCTTCGACACGCGGCGCTTCGACGTCCGCACCCAGCAGCGCGGGATCGACACGGACTTCGGCGTGACCTTCTGGGGCCCGAGCGGCAAGGCGAGCGACCCGCTCAGCCCGGCCCAGGCTGGGGTCTCGGTCGGCGAGACCCGCTCGCTCGGCTCGATCACACTGCGCGCGCCGGGGAGCCTGCACCGCACCAAGCTCGACTCGGTCGCCCTCGAGCCCGGCGACAGCTACCGGCTGCGAGCGCAGGGCAGCGGCCTGACCGGCACCCGGCGCTTCTACGTGACCGGCCGCGCCGGCTCCACGCCGCGGCTCAGCGACACGATCGTGGGGCTCAGCAACGGCTCGGTGAAGGTCGAGATCCCGACCACCGCCCAGCCCCAGCTGCACTCGATTCGGATCGTCAACCCGAGCAACGGGGACTGCTGGGTCCTGACCGGCGGCCTCGAGGTGCGCGACCCGGGTCCGATCCTGACCGAGATCAGCCCACGTCAGCTCAGCGCGGCGGGCGAGCGGATCACGCTCCGCGGCGCGCGCTTGAGCTCGGGAGCCAAGGTCCTGATCGGGTCCTGGCTGCTGAACACGAGCGGCAGCGGCGATCAGCTCAGCTTCAACGCGCCCGAGCTCGGCGCCGGGACCTACGACGTCACCATCGAGAACCCCGACGGTCGGATCGCGACCCTGCGCGGCGTGCTCGAGGTGGCGGGC
>CALDQK010000709.1 GCA_937911525.1 uncultured bacterium | reverse complement strand
CGAGCGCCATCCACCGGCAATGCGCCGCGCTCGCGGCCGTGCCGACCCAATCGATGGCTGCATTCCGCCGCACCAACGGACCCACGGACCCACCCACGCGCAGGCGCCGCTCCTCGACGATCTCGAAGAGCGTGACCTCCTGGCCTTGGTCTCGCCGCTCGAGCTGCACCCGGCGGCAGGTGAGCAGGTCCTCCTTGGGCGGATAGCCAGCCTTCTGCGCCAGGGCCACGAAGATCTTGTCCGGGATGACCGGCTGCTCCTCAGCGGGCTGGGTCTGGAGCGCCCGCTCGCTCTCCTTCAGGAAGAGCTGGATCTTCTGGCTGTCCTGATCCGGCGGGCGACGCGCCATCTCGACGGAGCGTGAGAGCAGATCCTGGGGCGCCTCGAGCTTGGTCGGCAGCTCCACCTTGGCCGGCGGCGCCGGAGGTGTGGATCCCGTGGGCGAGGCGAGGAGGGCCGCCAGCTGGCGCTGGTAGTACTCGCTCAGCTCCGGGTGGTGGTCCGCGCGAATGTAGCGGCTGGCGAGCACGGCCAGGAGCTGCGCTGGCTGACCCGCGCTCTCCAGCTGCTCCTTGATGACCAGCGCCTCGCGCAGCTGGTCCATGGTCACGTAGCCGCGGGAGAGGGCGAAGCGAACCGTGTTCTTCGTCGCGCTTTCAACGTGTGCCGGGTCCACACCACCTCCGGGCCATCCAGCCTAGTCGGGAAGGCTCCGCCGCGCGAATCCGCGCTGGGTCCTGCGGGTCCCCGCGCGCAGATACGACTGCCCTGGCGAAGACGCCCCCCAGGAGCTATTCCAGAGTCATGAAGCGCGCCCTGACTTCCCTCTGCCTCGCGCTCGGCCTGCTCGCGATCAGCCCGGGCTGCTCCTCCAGCTCGAGTGAGCCCGAGGCGGCTCCCCAGACCACGAGCAGCAAGCGCAAGCGCCGCAAGCGCCGGGCGGCCAAGCCGCCGCCCAAGGCGCCGCGCGACATCCCCGCGGGGCACGTCCTCTTCGACGTCAAGCGCGCGGACCTCAAGACGCAGGTGCTGCCGATCTTCCTCTCCCAGGCCGGGGTCGAGATCAAGTGGGGCGGACCTCCGCGCGAGGTCACGATGCGCTTGCTCAAGCCCGTTCACTGGCGGGACGCCTTGAGCCTCGTGTGCCGGTTCTCGGACACGCACCTCGTCCGCGACTACACCGGCCGCTGGGTCCTCCGTGAGGGCTGGAGCGGCGACCTCGACGGCGACATCCCCGAGGAGAAGGGCGGCACACCTCCCTCCTCCTCCGGCGGCGGGGTCGCAGCCCGAGGTCGCGCCGGCGGCGGCTCGAGCGCAGGCTCCGGCTCCTCGAGCTCCCGCAGCAGCGGCTCGAGCGCGGGCAACAGCGGCGGCAAGCCGACCTGGGAGAACACCTACGGCGGCGGCGACAACGCCGCGGGTCGGACGGCGCGCGGGCTGCTCAAGGGCACGACCACCCGGCACTCCGGCAGGGAGTAGTCGCCTCGGAGAGGCCCCGCCAGGCTTCGTGCCACGGGGGGCGGTTGCACTCTCTCCCTCAGCAGAGAAGATTCGGCCAGCTTCGGGCGACCCAAGCGCCCGGCGTGGAGGCCCTTCTTGTCGCTGCCCCCGACCCAGCGTGAACCCGTCGACCTGCGCTCCATCGAGCGCGGGATCGCGCGGGCTCGGCGGCGCGGCGTCGGGCCGCACCTAGCCCACCTCTACCTCGATCGGGTCGAGGCCCTGCTCGAGCTCGGCGAGGACCACGAGGCCGAGCGCCAGCTCGAGGCGCTGCTCGAGCTGCTGGAGCGACTCGACGGAGAGCGCGCCCTCGTGCTGCGCCTCAAGGCCCTCGCCCGCCGCGTCCACTTCCACCAGCGGGACGGCGAGGGCATCGAGGAGGCGCTCGACGACCTCCAGCGCGCGATGCGCCTGCTCGAGGAGGTCCCGCAGCCTCGCTCGGGCGAGCTCGCCGAGCTCGAGGTCGAGTTCTGGATTCAGCTCGGGCACCTGCTCCTGCTCAGCGAGCAGCCCGACGCCGTCGAGGCCCTCGGGCACGCCGCCAACCTCGCCGACGACCTCCAGACCCAGCGCGGCTGGCTGTTCCGACTGCGCGCGGGCCGCGAGCTCTCGGTCGCCCTCGCCCACGAGGACCCCGAGGAGGGCCTCGTCCGGCTGGAGGAGGCCGCCAAGGCGGTCGCGGATCGGGTCGAGCTGCCCGAGCTCGAGCGCGACCTGCTCCGCTCGACCCGCGCCGAGATCCTCGCCAACGCCGACCGGGTGGAGGACGCCCTGACCGTCCTGCGCGAGGGCTGGGAGGGGCAGCGTCCGGCCTGGGTGCTCAGCCAGGAGGTCGCGCTCTTCGAGCTGATCGACGACCCCCGCTCGGCCTATCAGGCCGGCCACGCCCTGATCGAGCGCCTGGGCGCCGACCTCAACGCGCGCGATCTCCAGAGCTGTCACCAGCTGGCCGAGGCGCTCCTGGCCCAGGCCCGGCGCAGCGGGAACCCCGAAGAGGTGACCGCCCACGCCCAGCGCGCCCTGCGCCTGCTGGAGGACTTCCCCTGGCTCCCTCCGCGCTCGCTGCGCCTCGTCGCTCGCAGCCAGGAGGTCGTGGCCAGCCACGCCGAGCCCGAGCAGGCCCAGGAGCTCCTCGCCGCCCGGGTCGCCCTCCTCGAGGGGCTGGTGCGCGACAGCGGGGCCGGCCAGGACCGCCTCGAGCGAGTCCGCGCCTACCTCCAGCTCGGCGACGCCTGGATGACCCTCGGCTCCCCCCGCGAGGCGCGCCGCTGCTACCGCTGGGCGACCGACGACCTGCGCGGGTGGCCGCCCGACCACCCCTTCGTGCTCGACGTGTTCCCCCTGGCGCTCAACGCCTACGGGCACGCCCTGGCGGCCCAGGACATGTGGCTCGCGGCCCAGCGCCGCCTGGACGAGGCCTGCCGCGCGACCGCGGGCCGGACGGCGGTCCACTCCCTGCTCCACTTCGCCGAGCTCTTCGTGTTCCGCGCGATCACGCACGTCAACGCCGGCGACGCCGAAGGAGCGGTGGCCTTCCTCGAGCGCGACACGGCGCGCCTGCTCGGCGCCTCGCTGCGTGACCCCAGCGACCCCGCCAGCCAGGCCCTCCTCGACCAGGTCGTCAACCTGCGCGTGCTCGAGGGCGAGGTCCTGTTCGACCACCTCGACGACGCCGACCGCTCGCTCGACTGCTACAAGCAGGCCCTCGAGCTGCGCCAGCTGCAGGAGTCGGAACGCCCCGCCGCGCTGGCCTCCGTGCTGGGCGCCATGGGATCGCTCCTCAACGAGGCGGAGCGCCCAGCGGACGCTCTCCCCTTGCTCGAGCGCTGCGTGCTGCTCTTCAAGGCGGCCCTCCCGAGCGAGGGGAACCCCGACGCCGAGCCGGTCGGCGACCTGGCCCTGGCCCAGATCAACCGAGCCGAGAGCACGACCGCCCTCGGCCGCCCCCGCGAGTCCCTCGACGGGCTGACCGAAGCCGCCGAGCTGCTCGAGCGCGTCCGGGGCGAGCTCGAGACCCGGGACGACGAGGAGCCGGATCGTCACGCTTCGATCTGGAGCGAGCTCTACCTCCAGCGCGGCGCGGCCCTCGACGCCATCGGCCACCCGCTGCTCGCGACCGATGAGTACGGGCGCGCGGTCGCCCTCTGCCGCGAGATCCTGGACCGCGAAGAGGACAACGAGGCCAGCTACGAGTGCCGCCAGCGGCTCCCCTTGACGCTCCTTCAGCGCGCCCGGGCCTGGATCGCCGCCGGCGAGCACGAGCGGGAGGCCAGCCAGGATCTGCGCGAGGCGCGCCGGCTCTACGCGCAGCTCGTCAAGGACGAGGAGCGCCCCGGGCACAAGCGCAAGCTGCGCGAGGCGCGCCACCTCCAGCGCGGGCTGAAGCGCGGCTAGGAACGACGCTCCGTCGCGAAGGCGGGTTGACGCAGCGGATTCGAAGGAGAGCAAGAAGTCAGGAACTCAGGAAGGAGCGGGAGCAATGCACTCGCAGCCCTTCCTCTCTTCCGCTGTTCTTGCGCTCCTTCTCCACCCCTTGGTCGAGGAGCACTCGCCGAACCACAGCTCCTAGTCAGGCGGTGAGCGCTCGGGCTCGTCCGCTGCGTAGCCGCCGAGCTCCCACACCAGGCGCTTGTAGTTGCGCAGGTCGAGCACCGACATCGTCTGGATCGTACGCAGCGCGACCAGCTCGCTCGTCCAAGGGTGGGGTCGGAGCAAGATCCGCTCGACGATCTCCTCGACTCGGCGCCGCGACGCCTCGCTGCCTGCGAGGGCGCCCCCGCGCTCGACGCGCTGCTTGCAGCCGCCTACATCCTCGAGCACGGCGCGGAAGAGCTGGCCCCGCTCGGCCGGGGTCGCCTCGGCGTAGCGCGTCCGCGCCAGGACGTTGCGGAAGGCCGCCCGCAGCGGGTCGGGCCGGAGCCCGCAGCGGCTGCGCCAGGCCGAGCCGAGGGCGAGCCGGAGCCTGCGGCGGAGGGTCAGCCGCTGCAGCCGCTCGGGGCGCTCGAGGACCCCCTGCCAAACCGCCTCGACCTCCGCGGCCCCGGTCAGGTGGCTGCGCAGGCCTTCGTAGTCGATGGCGTAGGCCGTGGCCAGGGCGCGGAGCGCCTCGCCCGGCCGGCGAGCCAGGCCGGGGCGCAGGGTCTGCAGGCGGGCA
>CALDQK010000708.1 GCA_937911525.1 uncultured bacterium | reverse complement strand
CGCGACCCCCGCCAGCGGGGCGACCCCCGCCGCGGGCTCGCCCCAGGGCTAGCGCTCGGGCTAGCGCTCGGGCTCGCGCTCACTCCGCGCCCGCCCCAGCAGGCGCTGCAGCTCGGCGTGCCGCGCGCGGTCGATGGGGTAGCGGAGCACGACGGCCGCCGCGACCAGGTTGCACAGGACGGGCACCCCCGCGTAGAGCCCCCGCAGCGCGAAGCGCACGCCCTCGGGCTGGGTCTGGTTGGGCTCGTAGCCGCTCCAGGCCAGGAGCGGCAGCGCGGCGCCGACGCCGCAGGCGGCCGCCAGCTTGCGGGCGATCGACCACAGGCCCAGGAGCGCGCCCTCGCGTCGTTGCCCCGAGCGCAGCTCGTCCTCGTCGGCGACGTCGGCCTGCATCGAGGAGGGCAGGGCCAGGGTCGCGCCCAGGCCGACGCCCGAGAGGCCGACCAGGACCCCGTAGGCGAGCTCGTCGCCGGCGCCCAGGAGGAGCACGCCCATGAAGGCGCCGGTGTTGACGCCGATCCCCGCCAGCCAGGCGACCTTCTTGCTGGTGCGGCGGCTGAGCCACACCCAGAGCGGGGTGCAGAGCACGCCGGGGATGAAGTAGATCACGAGGAAGAGCCCGACCTTGGCCGCCGGCTGCGGCGCCTCGAGCACGTACTCGACGAAGTAGGGCATCAAGGTCGCGGGCAGGTTGCTGCCGATCGCGCCGATCACGTAGGCGAGCAGGAGCACGCGGAAGGGCTGGTTCTCGCGCAGGGCCGCCAGCCCGGCGCCGAGCTCGAGCTTGGTCGTGGGGCGGCTGCGCGCGGGCTCGCGGATCCGGGTCACGCAGAGCAGGCAGGTCAGCACGAGCAGGGGCGCGTAGATCAGGCCCAGGGCGCGGTAGATCGCTCGCTGGCCGCCCTCGTCCTCGCTCAGGCCGAGCAGCGCGCCGATCAGGGCCGGGGCGCAAGCCGCGGCCAGGGTCCCGAGCAGGATCGTGCCGTCCCGCAGGCCGAGGAGGCCCGTGCGCTCGTCGTAGCCCGTCGTCAACTCGACGCCGAGCGCTTCGTAGGGGACCGCGACGGCGGTCCAGCCGACGAAGAGCAGGGTCAACCCGAGCGCCAGCCAGGCGGCTGCCCCCTGCGGTCCGAGCTGCGGCGGGGCGAAGAGGGCGTAGAGCGCCAGGGCCAGGGGCAGCGAGCCGAGGGCGATCCAGGGGCGGCGGCGCCCGAAGCGAGAGCTCGTGCGGTCCGAGAGCGCGCCCACGAGGGGGTCGGTCAGCGCGTCGAGCAGGCGCACCGCGAGCAGGATCCAGCCCGTCAGCGCGACGGGCGCCCCGATCACGTCCGTGTAGAGCTTGGGCAGGAACACGTAGATCGGGATCCCGACCACCGCCAGGGCGAAGGCCGGCGCGGCGTAGCTGAGCTTGGCGCCCCAGGTCAGGCTCGACTGCATGGCCCGACGTTAGGCGCCCCGCGGCCCTACACCCAGAGGGAAGGCGCGGCGCCGCGCTCTCGAGCTAGATCAGGACCCCGAAGCCTTCTGCCCGCAGGGCGGCGACCATCTCTTCGATGTGATCGTGGCCGCGGGTCTCGACCTTGAGGTCGACCTGGGTCTCGTTGAGCGTCAGGTTGCGGAACGCGCGGGTGTGGCTGATCTCGAGGATGTTCACCCGCAGCTTGGCCAGGATCCCGGTCAAGCGGGCCAGCGACCCGGGCTCGTCGGGGAGGTGCAAGGTCAGCTCGGTCAGGCGACCGTCCGAGACGAGGCCGCGGTCGATCACGCGCGAGAGGAGGTTCATGTCCAGGTTGCCGCCCGAGACGATGGCCACCACCTTCTTGCCTGCCAGGTGCGGGAGCTTGCCGGCCAGGAGTGAGGCGACCGCCACCGCGCCGGCGCCCTCCGCGAGGAGCTTCTCGCGCTCGAGCAGGAACAGGATCCCCGCCGCGATCTCCTCGTCGCTGCAGGTCACGACCTCGTCCACGTAGCGCGCGACGATGGGATAGGTCAGCTCGCCCGGCGTCTTGACCGCGATCCCGTCGGCGATGGTGACCGCGGGGGCGGTCGAGACGATGTGGCCCGCCTCGAGGCTGGCGCGCATCGAGGGCAGGCGCTCGGTCTGGGCGCCGATCACGGCCACGTCGGGGCGGAGCTCCTTGATCGCGACCGCGATCCCGCTGATCAGCCCGCCGCCGCCGACGCACACGACCACCGCGTCGACGTCGGGGCGCTGCTCGAGGATCTCCAGCCCGATCGTGCCCTGGCCAGCCATCACGAAGGGGTCGTCGAAGGCGTGGACCATCGTCAGGCCCTCGTCGATCACCAGCTGGCGGGCGACCTCGGCCGCGTCGTTGTAGCTCGCGCCCGAGAGCAGCACCCGCGCCCCATAGCTGCGGGTCGCCGTGACCTTGGCCAGGGGCGTTCCCTCGGGCATCACGATCGTGGCGTCGATCCCCAGCTCCCGGGCGCCCAGCGCCACGCCCTGGGCGTGGTTGCCGGCGCTGGCGGCCACGATCCCGCGCGCCCGCTCTTCCTCGCTCAAGCTCAGGATCCGGTTGAGCGCGCCGCGCGCCTTGAAGGCGCGCGTCTTCTGGCGGTTCTCCAGCTTGAGCCACACCGCCTCGCAGCCGCTCAGCCCGGTCAGCGCCGAGCTGTGGGGGCAGTTGGTCTCGTAGACGTATTCGCGGATTCGCTCGCGCGCGGCGCGCACGTCGGCGAGTCCGATCGCCAGTTCGCTCATGCCAGTTCGCTCATCTCAGGTGGCTCAACGAGGGCAACCTTAGCGCACGGCTCCAGGCCATGCCTGTCAATCCAGGGTTGACACTGCAGGCACCTTTTCTTTGACTCCTGCCGCGCTTCGCCTACGGTGTCTATATCAGAGCCCATCGATGGTCGACCCAATGCATAACCTGAGCTCGCTCAGCGAGCTCCCCCTGACCCTCGCCGGAGGGGGCGCCGGCGGCCCGCTCCTCACGACGATCGTGAGCGCGGTCGTGGCCGGCGTGGCCTTGCTCCTGATCGCGCGGCGGCTGGGCCTGCCCTCGATCGTAGTCCTCCTCGCCGGCGGCGTCCTGCTCGGGCCCGTGGTCGGCGGGAGCAGCGCGCTGATCCAGCCCGACGCCCTCGGCTCCGGGCTGGGGGTCGTGGTCTCGCTGGCAGTCGGCCTGATCCTGTTCGAGGGCGGCCTGACCCTCGACCGCGAGGGCTACGCCAGCGCGCCGACCGTGATCCGGCGCCTGCTGACGCTGGGCGTGGCGGTCACCTGGCTGGGGACCTCGGCCTGCCTGCGCTGGATCTGCGGGCTGGATTGGCCGCACGCGATCACGACCGCCAGCCTGGTGATCGTGACCGGGCCTACGGTGGTCGGGCCGCTCCTGAAGCGGATCGGCGTCAGCGAGCGCCTGGCGAGCATCCTCCGCTGGGAGGCCGTGCTGATCGACCCCATCGGTGTGTTCATCGCCGTGCTCTGCTTCGAGTGGCTGGTCATGGACCACGGCCCGGGCGCCCTGCTCAGCCTCGGGATCCGGGTGGTGGACGGGCTGGTGTTCGGCGTGATCGGCGGCCTGCTGATCAGCGCGGGGCTCCGCTCGCGCCGCTGGGTGCCCGAGGACCTGCTGAACGTGTTCGTGCTGGCCGGCGCGCTGCTGACCTTCGGGCTGGCCGAGGCGATCCGCTCCGAGGCCGGCCTGCTGAGCGTGACCGTGGCCGGGTTCATCGTCGGCCTGACCCGCAGCGGCGAGGTGGCGCGCGTCCACAAGTTCAAGGAGGAGCTGACCAGCCTCCTGATCGCGCTCGTGTTCATGCTCCTCGCGGCCCGCTTCGACGTCGAGCAGCTGCGCGACTTCGGCTGGCGGGGCGCGCTGGCGGTCCTGGGGGTGATCGTGCTCGTCCGCCCGCTGAGCATCGCGCTCTGCACCCTGGGCGAGCCCTTCGACCTGCGCGAGCGGACCCTGCTGGCCTGGATCGCGCCGCGCGGCGTGGTCGCGGCCTCCATGGCCTCGCTGATCGCGATCAACCTCGAGCGCACGGGCGCCGGCGCCAACGCGCGCTTCGTCGAGACCTTCACCTGGTCGGTGATCGTGGGCACGATCGTGCTCCAGGGCCTGAGCGCTGGGACCCTGGTGCGCGCCCTCGGGCTGCGCCAGGCCCGCCCGACCGGCTGGCTGATCGTGGGCGCCCACGCCCTCTCGCGCGCCCTGGCCCGCGCGCTCGCCCCCGAGGGCTCGCCGCCCGTGATCCTGGTGGACACCAACCGCCAGCACGTCGCGGAGGCCACCCAGCAGGGGCTGCGGGCGCTGGTGGCCGACGCCCGCGACACCGACCTCTTCGATCGGCCGGCGCTGGCCGGCGTGGGCAACCTGCTCGCCCTGACCGACAACGAGGACCTCAACCTGCGCATCTGCGCGGCCTGGGCCCCGCGGCTCGGGACCCACCACGTGTTCCGCTGGGCCGAGCACGAGGAGCGCGAGCACGAGCGCGGTCAGGGCGTGCCCCTGGTGTGGGGCGACGAGCCCTCCGCGATCGCGTTCGACATCGTGCGCGGCGCTCGGACCCTGGTCCGCGTGCCGCGCGAGACCGAGCTCAGCGACGGCAAGACCCTGCTCGAGGTCGACAACCTCGGCGAGGCCCTGACCCCGCAGGGCGAGATCCAGCGCCTGGCCCTCGTCCCTCGCGGGGCGCTCTTGCGCCAGGGCTTCGACCCCGAGCGGGTGTGGGCCAGCGAGGCGCAGGACCACGACGGCCTCTACGCCGAGATCCTGGAGGTCTTCGCAGAGACCCTCGACCCCGAGCCAGGGCGGGCCGCGCCGGCCGTGGTCGAGCAAGGCGTCGCCGTGGCGCACTTCCACGCCGTGGCGGCCAATCGGCCCACACTGGCGCTGGTGCTCTTGCCAGGGGGAGTGCGGCTCGCGCCCGAGCCCG
>CALDQK010000707.1 GCA_937911525.1 uncultured bacterium | reverse complement strand
AGCGCGAGGGGCGCCTCTCGCCAGGCGCGGCCGTCGAACACGGGGCCCTCGACGAAGAGCACCTCGGCGCTGGTCATGTCCTCTCCTTGGGGCGACATGGGGGCACCTTAGCCCTCGGTCGGGCGGGGTGGCTCACTCGCCGTGCTCGCGCTGCAGTCGCTCCTGACGCGGCGCGAGACCGCGGAAGGAGGCGAGCGTCTCGCTTCCCGAGCCGAGGACGCTTCGGTAGAGACGACGACAGCGACTCCAGTGCTTGGGGTCGGCCTCCGTCAGGAGCTGCAGGCAGCGCACCATGGAGCAGGCGAGCAGATCCCTGACCAGGGGCGTGGACAGCGCGGCCTGCTCCAAGTCTCGCAAGGCCCCGCGGAGGTCACCTTCCTGCTCGCGCAGCGCCGAGCGGAACAGGAGCGCCTCGCTGCAGAAGGGGTCCAGCTCGAGGGCTCGGTCCAGCTCGACCCGGGCGGCCAGTCGCCGGGCGCGCGGCAGCTTGCGCACCATCGGCGGGAAGAAGGGAGACCACTGGGGGAATTCGCAGAGCGCGAGCAGGTAGCGGCCGCGCGCCCAGTTGGTGCAGCGCAGGGTTCGGGTCAGGGCGCGTCGGAGCGCGGGCAACCCGGAGAGGTCCAACCCGGCTGGGGGCGTCGCTCGCTGCGCGAAGCCGAAGCCGTGGCCGGCCTGCTGCAAGCCGCCGACGGCCACCAGCTCGGCGCAGCGCTGGAGCTCCTCGGCGAAGCGGTCTCCGCGCAGCGCCGGCTGCTCCGCCCAGGCGTCCAGGTAGTCCTCCAGGGCGCGATCCGGGTCGGCGAAGAGGTGGCGCGCGACCGGGCGCAGCTCGGCGGCGCCGGGCTCGGTCAGCTCGCAGTCCCAGAGCTGGGCCAGGGCGGCGCTCGGGCTGCTGGGGAAGCGGTCCCCCAGTTTAGGGCGCCGGCTGGCCAGATCGCGCAGGACGCTCTTGGGCGCGGCGAGGAGCTGGCCGCTGCAGCCGAGGTAGACCATGGCCGCCGCGCGGTTGCCCCTCGACTCGTTGATCGAGCGCAGGCCTCGCAAGTAGCCGTGGCGAGCGCTCTCGCGCAGGAGCCGGCCAGGCCTGGAGAGAGGGTTGCGCGGGCTCAATTTGTAGCAGGTCTCTACAGCGGGCGAGATCCAACCCTGAGCGCCGCGTCGAGCCAGCTCGAGCTGCGCGACGTGCTCCTCGACCTCGGGGGCGTCGCAGTCGAGCAGGACCTCCGCGCGGGGAGCGGCGGCGGCGGCGACGCTCCGCGTCTCGAGGGGGGCGAGGCTCGCCAGCTGCGGGCCGAGCGCGGGGTCCACCCGCCTGAGCTCCTCGAGGAGCTCCTCGAGGTAGCGCGCGACCTCTCCCGTGGGGAGGACGTGGGCTTCGGGCGTGGGCACCGCCGACCTCCTCACCGGGTCACGGTCGAAGGGCGTCGCGCTGAGCTGCGGACGGGGGCTGGCCGCGACGCCAGGCGCCTCACTTCGCGAGCTCGAGACCCAGCCCAGCAGGGCCAGCGGGACCAGGAGCGCCAGCGCGCCCAGGGCCAGGGCTCGCCCCCGGCCAGGGCGCGCCTCCTCGACCTCGCTCAGGTCCTGCGCGAGCTCGGCGGCGCTGGGGCGCGCGGCGGGGTCCTTGGCGAGGGCGCGCTCGAGCAGGT
Organism: uncultured bacterium; assembly: GCA_937911525.1. Lineage (GTDB taxonomy): Bacteria > Planctomycetota > J058 > J058 > J058 > NORP233. The sequence goes on along the minus strand of CALDQK010000707.1, from coordinate 3,249 downwards.
CGGCCAGGGCGCTGGGCGCAAGCTCGCTCCCCAAGCGCGGCGGCCGCTCGCGCTGGAGCGCCTCGAGCTGGGCCAGGACGCTCGGCTGGCGGGCGATCGGCGGGCGCCCCGCCACGCAGCGGTAGAGCAGAGCGGCCAGCGAGTAGACGTCGGCGGCGGCGCCGGCCGGCTCCCCGCGCGCCTGCTCGGGGGCCATGTAGAGGGGCGTGCCCAGCAGCGTCCCGGTCTCGGTCAGGCGGCTGCGGTCGTCGAGGCGAACCAGCCCGAAGTCGGCCAGCTTGGGCTGCCCGCGCTCGTCGAGGAGCACGTTGCCCGGCTTGAGGTCGCGGTGCACGAGCCCGACCTCGTGGGCCGCGGCCAGGGCCTGCGCCAGCGGCGCCACCAGGTCGCAGGCGGCGCGCCACTCGAGGCGAGTCTCGCGCTCCAGGCGCGCGGCCAGACTCCCGCCGGCGGCCAGCTCCAGCGCCAGGTAGGGCCGCCCCGCGTGCTCGCCCGCGCCGAAGACCCGGAGCAGGTTCGGGTGCGCCAGGCGAGCGAGGGCCTCGCCCTCGCGCTGCAGCCGGCTGGCTTCCTCGGGGTCCAAGAAGGTCAGCGTCTTGAGCGCCAGCTCGCGCCCCGTCGCCAGCTCGCGGGCGCGGAACACGACCCCCATGCCCCCGCGCCCGAGCTCGGCCAGGAGCTCGTAGCCGGCGACCCGCTCTCCGACGCGCCACTCCTTCAAGGGCTAATCGTCGTCGTCAGCGTGGGCGTCCTCGGAGATCAGCTCGAGGTCGACGTGGGCCGCCGTCGGCACCGCGGCGCGGACCTTGGCGTCGAGACGCTGGATCTCGTCGGCCGCCACGCGCACGCTGCGGCCCACGACGTCGACCAGGACCTTCATTCGGTCCTCGCCCTTCTCCAGCCGGGCCACGTCGTCGCGCAGGCTCTCGCGGATCCGCGAGGCGAGCAGCTTCTCGTAGAAGTCGACCTCGCACTTGATCCGGATCCGGCCCTGCCCGAGGACCTGGGTCTTGATGTCCTCGACGCGCTGGACCATTTCGTCCTCCTCCAGCGCGGCCCGGATCGCGTCGAGCTGCTCCTGGGGGACCGCGGCGCCGATCAGCAGGCGTCCGTTGGCCTTGGCGAGGAAGATCGCGACCCAGCCCAGCAGCCCGCCGATCAGGATCGTGGCCACGATATCGGGCACGGGGCTGTGGAGCGCCTTGCTCAGGCCGACGCCAGCCAAGGCCAGGAACACGCCTGCCAGGGCGGCCGTGTCCTCGAGGAGCACGCCGACGCCGGTCGGGTCGTCGCCCTTGGCGGCGAAGTCCGCCCAGGTCATGTCGCCCTTGGCCTCGGCCACCTCCTGAAAGGCGACCCACCACGAGTAGCCCTCGAGCACGACCGCGATCACGAGGATCACGATCCCGATCGTGGCGGTGTCCATGCCGGCCACGGTCTTGGCCGGCTCCTCTACGTGCTTGAGCGAGCTGCCGAAGTGGACGTAGGCGTGGTGCAGCCCGTGGGCCACCGTCACCCCGCAGCCGAGGAAGAAGATCCCCATGGCGCTCTTGAGGTTCCACAAGTAGCGGGCCGAGCCCCAGCCGTAGGGGTGCTCTTCGTCGGCGGCCTTGGCGCTCTGCTTGATCCCGATCCAGAGCAGGAACTGGTTGCCGACGTCGGCGGTGCTGTGGATCGCCTCGGCCAGGAGCGAGGGGCTCCAGGTCAGGAACCAGCCAATGAACTTCATGACCGTAATGAAGCCGTTGACGGCCACGGCCACGATCACGGCCTTGAGGGAGTCGCCACCTGCGCTCACGAACGCTCCAAGGTCAGGAGGAAATCGGGCGCTCAGTCTACGGAAGGCTGCGGGGGGCGGGGCCTGTCTACGGCTGACGCAGCTTCTCGGCGCCTGCATTTCAAGCTGAGACGTGAGGGTGCCCAGCCTGGACAGGGGGGTCGACGCGCCAGGACCTAGGGGGAGGCGGCCCGTGGCGCGCAGCTTGCCCCCTTGAAACGGAGCTTCTGTGGAAGGAAGTCCCATGACCCCCGCCCCCCACCTCCGCGCCACCGCGCTCGCCCTGCTGCTGCCCCTGCTCGCCAGCGCCCCGCTCCGGGCCGCCGAGCACCTCGACCGCGAGCCCCTGCGCGCCACGATCCTCGACCGGACCTGCCTGGACCGGGTCAGCGTCGACCCCCTCCGCGGCGCCCTGAGCTACGCCCGCCGCGACCTCGTCCTGGGCGAGGGACCCGATCGCCTCGTCCTCGAGCGCCGCTGGGCCCCCGACCTCGTGGGCAGCTGCGGGGCGGGCTGGAGCACCGTCCTCGACGCGCGCCTCGAGCTCGACGAGCGCGGGCAGCCCTTCCTGTTCCAGGACGAGAGCGGGGTCCTGCAGCTGCTCGAGCCCCACGCGGACGGCTGGCGGACCCGCTTCGGGCGCGTGCTCCGGGTCGAGGCCGCCGAGGGCGGCTGGCGCCTGCTCGGCCGGCGCCGCGGCGAGGAGTGGCGCTTTGGCGCGGAGGGCCGCCTGCGCGAGTGCCGTCGCTTCGGGCACCTGGCCTGGACCCTCAGCCGCGACCAGCAGGGCCGGGTCAGCCGCGCCCGGGGCGCCTGGGGCGAGCTGAAGCTGGTCTACGCCGAGGGCCGCCTGCTCGAGGTGCGCGGCCCGGGGCTGGCTCTGCGCTACGCCTACGAGCAGGGGCGCCTGGTCGAGGCGGCCCGCGGGGAGCGCTTCGCCCGCTACGGCTACGACGCCGAGGGCCGGCTGAACCGGCTGGCCCGCGGGCAAGGGGTGATCCGCTACGACGAGGCCGGGCGCGTGCTGGCCTTGGCCGGCGCGGGCCTGGCCGGCGAGCGCTACGCCTACCGGCGCGAGGGCCAGACCCTGCACGTCGAGCGCACGCGCCGCGGGGAGCGGACCCGCTGGCAGGTCGGCGAGACCCGGATCGTGACCGTCCTCCCGACCGGCGGCGCCGAGCTGGTCGAGCTCGACGCGCGGGGCCGGCCGGTTCGGCGGGTCCGCGGCGACCTGCGCTGGGCCTGGCGCTACGACGAGCAGGGGCGCCTGGTCGCCCGCGAGACTCCGCAGGGCAGCTGGCGGCTGGGGCGCTTTCAGGACTTCGCCTGGGGCAGCGAGGCCCCGCGCGAGGTCACCCTCCCCAGCGGGGCCGCGCTCCGCTTCCGCTACGACGAGGCCGGCCGCGTGGTCGGCGTGGCCGATCCGGCGCGCGGCAAGACCCTGCTCAAGCGGGACCAGGCGGGCCGGGGGG
>CALDQK010000706.1 GCA_937911525.1 uncultured bacterium | reverse complement strand
CATCCAGGCCGGCTTGCTCCCCGACCCGGTGGTCAGCTGGAGCTCCATGGAGCCGGCCGCGGAGCTGATCCTCGAGGGCAAGGCCGAGAGCGTCTCGTGGCTGTCGGGCTTCGGCATCAACTGGCGAGTGCCCCGCCCCGACGAGATCGACTCCCGCGAGGGGGTCGCCCGCGCGAACCTGCGCGCCAGCGGGGTCGAGCTCGCCCGCGCCGAGTGGCAGCTGGTGCGCGACACGCAGCTGGCCTATGTGCGGCTGCTGGTGGCGCGCGAGAGCGTGGCCCAGCGCGAGCGCCTGGCGGGCGTCGCCCGCCGCGCCCTGGCCTTCTTCGAGCGGGCCCGGGGGGCGGGCGCCGCGACGGCCCTCGAGGAGGCCTTGGCCCGCACGGCCGCGCTCAACGTCGCCGCCGCCCTCGCGCGGGCGCGCAACGAGGAGCAGCGGGCCGCGCTCGCCCTCAACGCCCTGCTCGGGCTCCCCCCCGGGGTGCGCTTCGGCCTGCAGGACGCGCTGGATCGCGAGCCGCAGGGCGAGCTGGCCGAGGCCGCCGGTCCCCTCGTCGAGGGTGCGCTGGCGGGGCGCCCCGACTTTCAGGCCGCGCAGGCGGCCTATCAGCGCGCCGAGGAGCAGCTGCGGCTGCAGGTCTCCCTGCAGTGGCCCAAGCTCCAGATCGGGACGGGGATCTCGCTTCAGCTGCCCTTCTTCAGCCGCTTCAACCAGCCTGGCGTCGAGGCTGCGCGGCGGGCTCGGGACGCCGCGCGGGCGCGTGTCGTCGCCGCGACCCACGCCCTGCGGGCCTCGATCCACCTCGCCCTGGCCCAGGCCCGCCAAGCCCGGGCCATGCTCGAGCTCTACCGGCGCCAGCTCGGCCCCCAGGTCGAGGCCTCGCTGCGCCTGGCTGAGCAGGCCTTCAGCGCGCGCGAGGTCACGCCGCTCGAGATCCTGACGGCCCAACGTCAGGTCCTCGAGACGCAGGGACGCTACCTGAGCGCGTGCCAGGACTGGGCCCAGGCGCGGATCCGCCTCGACAGCGCGTGCGGTCGCCTGCTCCCCAGCGCCCGCACGCCTCTCCCCTCTGCCTCTCACCCCGACTCCGAGGAGTCCCCATGAGCCGGCTCGCCCCTCTTTCGCCCTCGCTCCTGCTGAGCGCCCTGGCGCTGCTCGGCTGCGACCCGCTCCAGGCGCCGCAGGGCCACGCCGGCCATGACCACGGCCCGCCGGGCGCGAGCAGCGACTCGGTCGCGTTGACCTCGGCCCAGGCCGCGGGCGCGGGGGTCCGGGTCGCGCCGGTCGCTTCGGGAGTCGTGGTCGAGCGGCTGCGGCTGACCGCGGTGGTCCAGGAGAACCTCGACGCCCAGGCGCACTTGACCCCCAAGGTCCCAGGGCTCGTCCGCAGTGTGCGCAAGCAGCTCGGCGAGCGGGTGCAGGCCGGCGAGGTCTTGTGCGAGCTCGAGAGCACCGTCCTGGGAGAAGCCGCGAGCAGCTTCATGGAGGCTCGCGCGACCCTCGAGGCCAGCCGGGGCGCCTTGGCTCAGGAGACCGCGCTGCTGACCAGCAGCGTGCACGTGGCGGAACGGATCCTGGCGCGCGAGGACCGGCTCAAGGATCAGGCGATCACGACGATGCGCCCCTACTACGAGGCCGAGAAGGCGCTGGCCCAGGCGCGCCTCGCGCGCGACAGCCGGGTGCTAGCCCTGCGCCGCGAGGTGCGCCAGCACGAGATCCACCTGCACACGGCCGAGGAGCGGCTGCGGATCCTCGGCTTGACCAGCGCCGACCTCGGCGCGCTCGAGGCCGACGAAGAGCACGGCCACGGGCGCTACCCCCTGCGCGCCCCGCGCGGCGGCGTGATCGTCGCGCGCGACGTGACCGAGAACGAGTTCGTCGACACCTCCAACAAGCTCTTCTTGATCCAGGACCTGAGCCGGGTGTGGGTGATCGCCTCGGTCTACGAGTGCGACCTGACGCGGGTCACGCGAGGCCAGCGCGTGGCCGTTCGCTTGCAGGCTTTCCCGGGCGTCACGCTCACGGGAGAGGTCACCTTCGTCGACTACCGGGTCGACCCGACCAGCCGCGCGTGCAAGGTGCGGATCGAGCTCCCCAACGCGCGGATCCCTGGCTGGGAAGAGGACTTTCCGCTCCGGCCGGGGCTCTTCGGCACGGCGGAGTTGCGGGTCGGCGAACGCCAGGCAGCCGTCGTCGTCCCCGAGCGCGCGATCGTGCACGAAGGCGAGCGGACCTACGTGTTCGTGGAGGACCAGGGCCACGAGGAGCACGAGGGCCACGAGGAGCACGAGGGCCACGAGGAGCACGAGGAGGACGAGGGCCACGAGGGGCACGAGGGGCACGAGAAGGGCGGAGCGCGCCGCTTCGTCCGGCGGGCGGTTCGGCTCGGGGCGCGGGGCGTGGAGGAGGTCGAGGTGCTCGAGGGGCTGCGCGCGGGGGAGCGGGTCGTGGTCGAGGGGACCTTCACCCTGAAGTCGGCGGCTCGCCAAGGCGAGCTCGGCGGCGGGCACTCGCACTGAGTCGGGGGGCGTCGTGATCAAAGGACTGATCGATTTCTCCCTCGAGCACCGCTTCCTGGTGGTCACCCTGTGGCTCCTGGTCGTCGCGCTCGGGCTGCGCTCGCTGAACGAGCTCCCGATCGACGCGGTCCCCGACGTGACGAACGTCCAGGTCCAGGTGCTGACCAACAGCCCGGGCCTCGCCCCCGAGGAGGTGGAGCGCTTCATCACCTTCCCGGTCGAGGCGTCCATGAGCGGCGTCCCGCGGGTCGAGGAGCTCCGCTCAGTGAGCAAGTTCGGGCTCTCGGCGGTGACCGTCGTGTTCGAGGAGGGGACCGATATCTACTGGGCTCGCCAGCTCGTCTCCGAGCGGCTGGTCGAGGCGCGCGAGCAGATCCCAGCGGGCTACGGGGAGCCCGAGCTGGGGCCGATCTCCAGCGGGCTGGGCGAGATCTATCAGTTCGAGGTCCGCGGCGAGGGCTACACGCCCATGGAGCTGCGCACGATCCTCGACTGGACGATCAACGTGCAGCTGCGCTCGGTCCCGGGCGTGGTCGAGGTCAACGCCTTCGGCGGCGAGCTCAAGACCTACCAGGTCACGCTCGACCCGGAGCTGCTCGTCTCCTACGGGATCCCGCTCGCGCACGTGTTCCAGGCCCTCGAGCACAACAACCGCAACGTGGGCGGCGGCTATCTCGAGCACGCCGGCGAGCAGTACCTGATCCGCGGCGAGGGCTTGATCAACGACCTGGCAGCCCTGCGCGACGTGGTCGTCGGGCACGACTCGGCCGGGACGCCGGTCTATGTGCGGAACCTGGGGCGGGTCGAGTTCGCGCCCATGATCCGTCAGGGCGCCGTGACGCGCGACGGGCGGGGCGAGGCCGTGGTCGGGATCGTGATGATGCTGCTGGGCGCCAACTCGCGCACGGTGGCCCGCGACGTGCACCAGAAGGTCAACGAGATCCAAGCCACCCTCCCCAAGGGCGTCACGATCGACACCTTCTACGACCGCACCGAGCTGGTGAACCGCACGATCCGGACCGTCGCGACCAACCTGCTCGAGGGCGGCGCGCTGGTGGTGGCGGTCCTCCTGCTGCTGCTCGGCAGCCTGCGCGGCGGGCTGATCGTGGCGGCCGCGATCCCGCTCTCGATGCTCGTCGCGTTCACGGCCATGTCCTGGGCCGGGCTCTCGGGCAACCTGATGTCCCTCGGCGCGATCGACTTCGGCCTGATCGTCGACGGCTCGGTGGTCCTGATCGAGAACGTGATCCGCCACCTGCACGCGACCCGTGACGACCCGGACACGCCTCACCTGGAGCGGATCCGGCGGGCCTGCCACGAGGTCGCCCGTCCGGTCGTGTTCGCGGTCGGGATCATCATGATCGTCTACGTCCCCTTGCTGGGCCTGCGCGGGATCGAGGGCAAGATGTTCCGCCCCATGGCGCTCACGGTCGTGTTCGCGCTGGCGGGCTCCCTGGCGTGCGCGCTGACGCTGATGCCCGTGCTGGCCTCGCTCTTCCTCAGGAACGTCGCAGAGCGGGAGCCGCTGCTCTTTCGCTGGAGCAAGCTCCTCTACGAGCCGCTGCTGGAGCGGACCCTCGCGCGGCCCCTCCGCACCGGGGTCGTCGCGCTGACGCTCTTCCTGGCCAGCCTGGGTCTGGCGCCCTTCCTGGGGGCCGAGTTCATTCCGCGTCTCGACGAGGGGGCGATCGCGATGCAGATCTGGCGGATCCCGAGTATCTCGCTGGAGCAGTCGAACCAGATCAGCCTGCGGGTCGAGCGCGAGGTCAAGGGCGCCTTCCCCGAGGTCAAGACGATCGTGTCGCGCACGGGGCGCCCGGAGATCGCGACGGATCCCATGGGCGTCGAGATCAGCGACACCTACCTGATCCTCGAGCCGCCCGAGACGTGGCGCTTCCCCAGCAAGTCCGCCCTGGTCGCGGCGATCGACGAGCACCTCGAGGAGCGCTTTCCGGGCGTCATGTTCAGCTACAGCCAGCCGATCGAGCTGCGCGTGTCCGAGCTGATCAGCGGCGTCCGCTCCGACATTGGGATCAAGATCTACGGCGAGGGGATCGAGCGGATGAAGTCGGTCGCCGACGAGGTGGCGCGCGCGATCGGCGAGGTGCCGGGGATCAGCGAGGCCAAGGCCGAGCAGACGATCGGTCTGCCGACGATCCGGGTTCGCCTGCGCCGCGACGCGATCGCGCGCCTGGGGATCAACGCCGAGGACGTGCTGGACGTGGTCGAGACGATCGGCGGTCGCCAAGTAGGCACGGTGATCGACGGGCAGCGGCGCTTCGCGCTCCAGGTCCGCTTCGCTCCCGAGGTCCGCGCCGAGCTGGATCGCCTCCGTCACCTGCGCGTGGCGGGGCCAGCGCGCGAGGGCCAGCCGCCGGCCCAGGTCCCGCTCGATCAGCTGGCCGAGCTCCGGCTCGAGGCCGGCCCAGCCCAGATCAGCCGCGAGCGCGTCAGCCGGCGGATCACGGTCGAGGCCAACGTGCGCGGGCGCGATCTGGCCTCGGCCGTCGCGGCGGCCCAGGCCGCCGTCGAGCGCGAGGTCCAGCTCCCGCCTGGCTGGTCGATCGAGTGGGGCGGTCAGTTCGAGAACCTGCGCGAGGCCAGTTCGCGTCTGGCGCTGCTGGTGCCGCTCGCGCTGCTGCTGATCTTCGTGCTGCTCTACAGCGCCTTCGCTTCGCCCCGCCTGGCCGCGCTGGTCTACCTCAACGTCCCGCTCGCGATCACGGGCGGCGTGGTCGCCCTGGCCGCGCGCGGCTACCCCTTCTCGATCTCCGCCGGGGTCGGGTTCATTGCCCTGTTCGGGATCGCGGTCCTCAACGGCGTGGTGCTGATCTCCCACGTGGTCCAGCTTCGTAGCGAGGGGCTGTCCCCCCTCGAGGCCGCTCGCGGGGCCGCGCGAGCCCGCCTGCGGCCCGTGCTCATGACCGCGCTCGTGGCCTCGCTCGGCTTCGTGCCCATGGCCCTCGCCACCTCAGCCGGGGCCGAGGTCCAGCGGCCCCTCGCGACCGTCGTGATCGGGGGCCTGGTCAGCGCCACGCTCTTGACGCTCCTGGTCCTGCCAGCCCTCTACGCCCGCTTCAGCGGGGACAGCGCGCCGCTCACGGCGGCAGCGGGCGCGGAGGTGGGCGCCGAGCCCAGTCATGAGTGAGGCTGCGACCTGGGACGGGTTCGCGGGGCGCTACGAGCGGATCGTGCGCTTGTTCGACCGCAGCTACCCGCGGATCCGCGAGCTCCTGCGTCGTGATCTGGCAGGCCGACGTCGAGCGCTCGAGGTCGCTGCGGGCACGGGCCAGTTCACCTTCACGCTGGCGGAGGTCGCCGAGGACCTGCTCGCCACCGACGTCTCGCCGGCCATGGTGGCGCAGCTCCAGGCGCACCTCACCGAGCGGGGCCTGAAGCACGTGCGGGCCGAGGTCATGAGCGCCTACGAGCTGCCCCTGGCGGACGGCTCTCGGGACGCGATCCTCTGCGCCAACGCGCTGCACGTCATGGAGCAGCCTCGCCGCGCCCTGAGCGAGTTTCGGCGCGTCCTCGCGCCCGGGGGTCTCCTGGCGGCGCCCACCTTCTGCCACGGGGTCGACCTGGGCCGACGCCTGCTCTCCCGCTTCCTGAGCGTCGTGAGCCCTTTCGTGGCGCACACTCGCTTTTCGCCGACCTCGCTCAGCGAACTCCTCGCTGCCGCGGGCTTCTCTCCAGGGCCGATCACGCTCCTGCCCGGCTTGTTTCCGATCGCCTATCTGATCGCGGAGCGAACCTGAGAGCCGCTTGGATCTGGACACTGGAGCGCGGTGGGTCTAGCGTCGCGGGGTGAGCGCCACGCGAGAGAAGGCCGAGATCCGCGCGCGCATGCGTGAGCGGCTGGGGTCCATGGAGGATCGCCTCGAGCGGCCGCCTCCGAGGCGGCCCGCGCAGGAGCGTCGCGGGGCCTGGGCGGAGGAGCCCGAGGAAGACCGCGCGCCGCGCTCTCCCTTGGGGGGTCTGCTCTTGCTGGCGGTCCTGCCCCTCGCCTGGCCCTTGGTGCTGTTCGCCGGACGTCGAGGGGAGCTAGCCCACGAGTCGTGGACCTTTCGCCTGCACGACTTCGCGGCGCGTCACCCCACCCTCGGTTTGACCCTCTACCTGGGCGGCGCGCTCTGCCTGGCTTGCGCCGTGGCCGGCCTCGGGGCGGCGGCGCTCTGCGTCGGCTGGCCTCTGATCAAGCTCCTGCCCTGGCTGCCTTGGTAGTCAGGGCGCAGGCTCTCTGGCTTGGCGCGCGGCTCGCTGCTGCCCGCGAGATAGCCGCGCGACCTGCCCCTCGACTCCTGCGGGGAGGGACCGGCTGCGCTATCGCCGGACCAAGCCCAGCCGCGCCCTGCTCAGGAGTCGCGGGCGCGACGGCGTCGACGACGGGGGGACCGCGCCGCCCGAGCACGAGGTCGCCCGGAGACGGGGACCGACCACGTGTTCGAGCTAGTCGAACAGCGCTGGCGCCGCGACGCACTCGACCCCGATCTGAAATCCGACGGGCAGATCTTGCCCATC
>CALDQK010000705.1 GCA_937911525.1 uncultured bacterium | reverse complement strand
GGTCGAGCTCGGCGAGCTCGGCGGGGCGGACGCCGCCGCGGAGCTGGAGGAGCAGGCGCAGCCCGTAGCGCGCCTTGAGCTCGAGCATCTCGCGCAGGTCCGTGACCCCGTCCACGCTGACCAGCCCCACGATCGAGCCGCGCGCGAAGTCGGCCACCGCGCCCTCGCCGCCGTCGTGCTCACGCTCGAGGGTCCGGCGCAGGAGCCCGATCAGGCCGGCGCGGGAGGTAGGCGGCCGGCGCGAGCTGAGCGCGCTGTTGCCGAGGGTCAGCTTGGCGACGCGCTCGCCGAACACCTTGCCGGTCGACTTGAGCGTGGCGCCCAGGCCGCCGAAGAGGTTGCTGAAGCCGGGGGCGAGCAGGCCGGTCGTGACGCCCGACGCGCGGGCGGCGGCGTAGTCGCGGTGGCTGGGCTCGACGCGCAGCGCGAGGTCGATATCCGGCTGGATCGCGGCGGAGGGGTCGTCGAGGTCGCCGCGCAGCCCCCAGGCTACGTGGGCGTCGACGAAGCCCGGCACGACCCAGGCCTGGGGCCGCTGGTGGAGGGTCACGCCCTTGGGGACGACCACCTCCGTGCCGATCGCGGCGACCCGGCCCTTGCGGATCAGGACGGTCCCGCCCTCGATCGGCGCCTGGTCGGCGGCGACCACCAGCCGACCGGCCTTGATCGCGAGGTCCTGGGCGGCGGCGGGCGCCCCCAGGGAGAGGAAGACCAGCGAGGGGAAGACCAGCGAGGGGAAGAGCAGCGCCGCTGCGGCGGGGCTGAGGCGGACGCTCATGGCGCGCTCCTTTGGAAGACCACTCGGCCGTCGATCAGGACGGTCTCGACGCGGTCGGCGCCCAGGCTGGCGGGGCTCATGATCACGATGTCGGCCACGTATCCCGGGGCGATCTTGCCGTGCTTCTCGAGGCCGAGCAGCTCAGCCGCCCGCGTCGTGACGGCGGCCTCGGCCGCAGCGCGCGAGAGCCCAGCCTGGGCGTGGAGCGCCGCGATCGTGTTCAAGGCGCCGCTGCGCTGCCACCCGTCGCTGCCGATCACGACCTCGACGCCAGCGGCCTCGAGGCGCGCGGCGAGGTCCGGCGCGCGGCGGAAGGGGGAGGGGTCGTTGTCGATCCCGCTCACGAGCTGGTTGGCGAGGACGACCGGGACCTCCCGCTTGGCGAGGACCTCGGCCAGGCGGTGCCCCTCGGTCGCGCCCTCGAGGATCAGCTCGAACTCGAACTCGCGCTGCAGCTCGAGCAGGTTGACGATGTCCTCGACCCGATGGGCCTCGACGCGCAGCGGCAGCTCGCGGTCGAGCACGGCGACGAGGCGCTCGAGGGCCCGGTCGGTCTTGGGCCGCTTGGGCTGCTTGGGCGCCTTGGGCTCCGCGCTCTTGGCGCCCGGCTTGGTCGCGCCCGGCTTGGTGGCGCCCGGTCGCTGGGGGGTGGGCCGCTTGGGGGTCGGCCGGGTCGGCCGCTTGGGAGTCGGCGCCTTCTTGGCGGGGGCCTTCCCCTTGGCGCCCTTCTTGGCCCCGCCCTTGCCCTTCGGGGCGACCTTGGCGGCGTAGGCCTTGAGCTCCTTCTCGTACTTCTCGAGGGCCTCCTCGTAGTCGGCCCACACCTCCTGGTAGCGCTGGGCCGCCGTCAGCTGCGCGCGCAGCGCGTCGTAGTCGCGCACCGCGCCTCCGCCGACGCCCGAGAAGCCCAGCGCGCTGTGCAGGGCCACGCCCTCGCGCACCAGGAACTCCTCACGGCTCGCGCCAGGGATCATCTTCACGATCGCGCCCTCGCCCGAGGAGGCGGAGTTGCGCATCGGGTTGAGGAACACGGTGGTCACGCCGCCGGCGAGGGCCTCGCGGACCGCGTCCTCGTCGTAGGGGTCGAAGGCGTCGAGCACCTGCCCGCGCGGGTCGGGGTTGCCGAGCGACGCCCAGGCGTCGATCCGGCCCGGCAGGACGCGCCCGCCCTTGGCGTCGATCACCTGGAAGCCCTTCGGCACGCGGCGGATCGCGCGCGCGAGCTGGGCGATCTTGCCCCCGGTGAGGACCACCACGCCGGTCCCGCGGGCCCCGGGAATCCGAGCGTTGGTGATCAAGGTCGGCTGGCTGGGGCGGACCTTGCGCTCGTGCTCCTTCTTCTGGGCCGGCTTCTTCTCGGCAGCGGGCTTCTTGGCCGCCGGCTTCTTGCCAGGCGCCTTGGCTCCAGGCTTCTTCTTGCCAGGCTTCTGCTTGCCAGGCTTCTGCTTGCCAGGCTTCTTCTTGCCAGGCTTCTTCCCCTCCGGCGTCGGGGGAGCGGGCTTTGGTTCGTCCGGCGCTGCGTGGGCGAGCGAGAGGGAGAGCAGCCCAGGCAGGATCAGGCCTGCCCAGCGAAGTCGGCTCATGGGGCCTCCATGGAAGGGCAGAACCCTAAGCCGAATCAGGGGCACCCACAACCTAGGGTGGTGCTGGCGCGACGATCGATACGCTTTCGTGGCGACCCGCTCCGCCGGCTCGTTTCTCCACTTCGGATTTCGTGAAACCGCCAGCGCGCCGTAGTGAACGTGTGGTCCCTCGGCAGGTAGATTACGCCGGTGAACGTCCACTGGACGAAGCTCGAGCCCTTCTTGCTCGTGTGGCTCTGCTTCTTCGGCGCCTGCGTCGGCAGCTTCCTGAACGTGGTGATCTTCCGCCTCCCGCGGCGCTGCCTCTCCGTGTTCTCGCCCAGTCGCTCGTTCTGCCCCAAGTGCCACCACGCGATCCGCTGGTACGAGAACCTGCCCATCATCTCGTGGCTGGTGATCCTGCGCGGGCGCTGCGCGGGCTGCGCCCAGCCCATCAGCGCGCGCTACCCGTCCGTAGAGCTCGTCGTCACGCTGGCCTTCATGTTCCTGGCCTGGCGCGACCTCGTCGGCCGCTGGGATCAGCCCGAAGCCTGGGCGATCTACGCCGTCCACACCACCTTCGCCTGCGCGATCCTGGCCTGCGCGCTGATCGACTACGACCTCGAGGTGATCCCCGACGCCATAGACCTGCCAGGCACCGTCCTGGGCCTGATCGCGGTCACGGCGATCCCGGCCCTGCTCGGTCCGCGCCTGCCCCAGCTGGCGGCCTGGAGCGCCCAGGCGACCCTCGCGCTCGAGTCTCCCCTGGCCTGGTGGGGCCTGCCCGCTTCGCTCCTGGCCCCGCTGGAGTGGGTGGTGGACCTCTCCCTCCGGCGCCCGACGACCTATCCCCACCTGTGCGGGCTGGCGGGCGGCATGCTCGGCGCGGCCGTCGGGGCCGGCTTCCTATGGGTCTTTGGGCGGATCTGCTCGCGTCTGGTCGGACGGGAAGCCCTCGGCCTGGGGGACGTCAAGTTCATGGCCATGGTCGGGGCCCTCACGGGCTGGCAGGGCGCCTTGACCACGATCTTGCTCGGCTCTTTGGCCGGCGCTTCGCTTGGGCTGAGCTCGATGTTGATCGGGGCGCTCCCAGGCCGCGAGCGGGGAGCGGGCATGACCTCCACCCTCCGCTTCGGGCCCTTCCTGGCGGGCGGAGCCGCTGTGGCTGCGTTCCTCCCAGGACGGGTGCTTGGGTAGGTGGCGCTCAGCGCGGGTTGAAGGTACAAGTAGCTCCGCAGCCCTCTCGCCCAAGGTGCACGACCCATGATCAGCGTTGAAGAACTCCTCCAGCAGCTCGTCGAGCGCGGCGGCTCCGACCTCCACATCACGGCCGGCGCCCCGCCCAAGATCCGCATCGACGGCAAGCTGATCTCGACCGAGCACGCAGTGCTCGACCCCGAGACCACTCAGAAGCTGATCTACTCGATCCTGGACAACACCCAGATCGCCCGCTTCGAGAAGGACCTGGAGCTCGATATGAGCTTCGGTATCGGCGGCCTGGGGCGCTTCCGCACCAACGTGTTCATGCAGCGCGGCGCGGTCGGCGCGGTGCTCCGAGTCATCCCCTACGAGATCAAGACCTTCCGCGAGCTGGGCCTCCCCGAAGACCTCTGCGCGCAGATCGCCTCGATCCCCAAGGGCCTGGTGCTGGTCACCGGCGCGACCGGTTCGGGCAAGTCGACCTCGCTGGCGTCGATGATCGACTACGTCAACCGCAGCCGGAACGAGCACATCATCACGATCGAGGACCCGATCGAGTTCGTGCACAAGAACAAGGCCTGCCTCGTCAACCAGCGCGAGATCGGCAGTGACACCCACGGCTTCAAGGAGTCGCTGCGCGCCGTGCTGCGTCAGGACCCCGACGTCGTGCTCGTCGGTGAGATGCGTGACATGGAGACGATCGAGGCGGCGCTGACGCTGGCCGAGACCGGTCACCTCACGTTCGGCACCCTGCACACCTCGGACTGCGTGCAGACGATCAACCGTATCGTCGACGTGTTCCCCGCTTACCAGCAGCAGCAGATCCGCACGGTCCTCAGCTTCGTCCTGCAGGCGGTGTTCTGTCAGCAGCTGCTGCCGCGGGCCGACGGCCGCGGCCGCGCCCTGGCGGCTGAGATCATGATCGCCAACAGCGCGGTCAAGGCGCTGATTCGTGACGACAAGGCGCACCAGATCTACAGCATCATCCAGACCGGCGGTAAGTACGGCATGCAGACCATGAACCAGGCGCTGTTCAACCTGGTTCAGAAGCGCACCATCAGCTACGACGACGCCTTCGAGCGGACGACGGACCCTGAGGACTTCATCCGCACCTTCCAGTCGGCGGGCCTCAACACCCCCGGCCAGAAGGGCGCGCGACGTCCGAGCCGCTAGGCCCGAGCGCAGGTCCGATGAGCGAGATAGACTGCCAAGATAGGGCGACAGGAGAGCACAATGGCTGACCAACCGGCCGCCGCCAAGAAGAGCGGCGGAGGCCTAATGAGCATGGGCGCGCCGAGCGCCAAGAACGCCAAGGTCAAGCTGCAGGAGATGGTGATCTTCACCCGGCAGCTCGCGACCATGATCGGCGCCGGTATCCCGCTGCTGGAGTGTCTCGAGATCCTCACCGAGCAGGCGGAGAACCCTGGGTTCAAGGCCGTGCTCGAGCAGGTGGTGCTCGAGGTGCGCGGCGGAACCGACCTCTCGAGCGCCATGGCGCAGCACCCGCGGGTGTTCGAGGACATCTACGTCAACATGGTCCGCGCCGGCGAGGTCTCGGGTCAGATCGACGAGATCCTCGTTCGTCTCGCGGAGTATCAAGAGGCCAGCGCGAAGCTGCGTGCCCAGATCGTCAGCGCCATGACTTACCCGGTCATTTCGCTCTGCATGATCTTCGGCATCGTGTTCTTCCTGCTGCTCGTGATCGTGCCGAAGTTCAAGGAGATCTTCGACAGCATGGGCGTCGACCTGCCCTGGCTGACCAAGATGCTCCTGGCCCTCTCGGACTGGATGGTGACCAAATGGTTCATCTGGTTCCCAGCAGCCTTCGGCATCGTGTTCGCCCTGAAGATCTGGTCGAAGTCCACGGTCGGGAAGAGATTCTTCCACTGGTTGTTCCTGTTCATGCCGGTCTTCGGGCCGCTGTTCAAGAAGGTGGCGGTCTCCCGCTTCGCGAGAACCTTCTCGACACTCATCTCCTCGGGTGTGCCAATCCTTGGTGCCCTCGAGATCGTGGCCGCGACCTCGGGCAACGTCCTGATCGAGGAGCTGGTCATGGAGGCGTCCGAGAGCGTCCGGCAGGGTGACACCCTGGCCTCGCCGCTGGCCGCCAAACCCAAGCTCTTCCCGCCGATGGTGACGCGCATGATCGCGATCGGTGAGAAGTCGGGTGCGCTCGAGGCCCTGCTGCTCAAGATCTCGGAGTTCTACGACCAGCAGGTCGAGACCGCCGTCGAGCAGCTCACCTCGCTGATCGAGCCGATCATGATCTGCGTCATGGGTGTGGTCGTGGGCGGCATGGTGCTCGCGATCTTCCTGCCGATCTTCGAGATGCAGAAGGCCCTGCAGCAGTAGAGCCCCCTCTCGTCGGCGCTGATCCCCCTGGGAGCCAAGAGCTCGCGGGGGGATCGGTGTTTCCGGAGGGGCTGAACGACGCGCGGGGGGCTTCGAGGACGTAGTCTGTGGTCGTGCAGTTGCCAGGCAACGCGGGGCTGACCTTCCTCGAGGCGCACGACCTCCAGTACCGCAACCAGGTCCAGTGGTTCTTGCTGGTGCGGGTCGTGGTGGCCTTGGCTTGCCTGGTGACCCTCCTGATCTACGAGGAGGGCCACCCGCGCCGCTTCCCGGTCGCCTACGGCTTGCTCGTGGCCGCGGTCGGCCTCACCGCGGCGCACCTGCTCGCCGTGCAGCTGCGGGAGGAGGTGATCGAGCGCTGGGTCTACTTCGCGGTCGTGATCGACCTCTTGCTCGAATCCGCCCTCGTCTACCTGACGGGCGGGATCTACAACCTCGGCTTCGCGCTCCTCTTCTTCGGCACGATCCTGTTCACCGTGCTCTTGATCTCGGAGAAGGCGGGCATGCTCGTGGCCTCCGGGGCGACCTTGACCCTGGCCTTGACGGCGATCCTCTACTGGGCCGCCGCCAACGCGGGCTCGTGGGGCGACTCGAGCCAGCCCTTCACGCTCCCCTTCGTGCCGCCCGAGTTCTACGGAGCGGCGGTCGACCTGCGCTGGGGGCGCGTGACCGCGAACTTGATCGGCGTGGGCTTGGCCTTCCACGGCGTCGCCTTCCTCGCCGGGCGCCTCCCCTACCGCGTCGGTGACTCGCGGATCCTGTTCGACGAGATCCTCGAGCAAATGGGCGAGGGCCTGGTCGCGATCGATCGTCGCGGCAACATCGCGCTCGCCAACGCCGAGGCGAGGCGCTTGCTCAACTGGCAGCACCTCCGCCAGCCCAGCGGGCACCGCTTCGAGCAGGTGCTGCGCCGCCGCGAGGACCGGGTGGTCCTCGAGCTCCTGAGCCGAGGCGAAGACGCCGAGGCGCAGCTCGAGCTGCAGCTGCGCGGGCGGGGCCAGATCTCGGTCAACGCACGGACCACCGTTCTGAGGGACGACCGGGGCAACGTGCGCGGCGTGATCGGGATCTTCCACGACCTCTCGCTCCACAAGCAGCTCGAGGAGACCGAGCGCCGCCTGGCGCGCCTCGCCGACACGGAGGCCATGGCCCTCGGCATCGCGCACGAGATCCGCAACCCCCTCGGCTCGATTCGAGGCGCGATCCAGGAGCTGATCCACCACGCCTACGAGGACCCGACGGACAAGCGCCTGGCCGAGATCGTGCTGCGCGAGTCCGATCGACTCGACCGGATCCTGCAGCAGTTCCTCGACTTCGCGCGCATGCGACCGCCGCTCCGGCGGCGCGTCGACCTCGGGGAGCTCGTGGAGGAGACGGCGCTGCTCCTCGAGCAGCGGGAGGACGCGGCTGACCTCGTCGTGGAGTCGGAGGTCGAGCCCGCCTACCTCGAGGCGGACCCGGACCAACTCCGTCAAGCCCTGCTCAACATTGGCTTGAACGGGGTCGAGGCGCTGCAGGGGGCTGGGCGCCTGCGCCTGCGGGTGGAGCCGACCATGCTCCGCGCGCGCGAGCAGACCTCCGGCGGCTCGCTGCTCGCCGAGCGGGAGGCCTTCGTGGTCTCGATCGAGAACGACGGCCCCCCGATCAAGCCCGAGGACCTCGAGCACATCTTCACCCCCTTCTTCACGACCAAGCGCGGTGGGATCGGGCTCGGCATGGCGATCGCGCAGAAGGTCGTTCGCTCCCACGGCGGAGATCTGACCGTCGAAGAGAGCGCGCTGGGCGGGCCCTGCTTTCGCGTCGTGCTGCCAGCCCTCCCAGAGCTGCGCGAGGCCAGCCCGGCGGAAGGCGGCTCGCAGGCGAAGCCAGAAGACGCTGCCGCTCCCGAGAGCGAACAAGCGCGCTAAGCCAAGTGATATCAAAAGGATAGCAACGCACTGCGGCCGGGAAGCCGCTCGGGGAAGGGAGGGCTCCTCCCAGGCAGCCTGGCTCGAGCCGCCGCCGCCCTAACTCCTGACGGAGCTTGACGCTTTGCGTTTAAAGGTGGGCCGGATACCCTCCAGCCGGCGCGGCCGCGGCGCGAGTGCGCAGCGTAGAGCGGTCAGGAGCGTTCCCACTCATGTATATGGTCACCGGAGGCGCCGGCTTCGTCGGCAGCCACTTGGTTCGAGCCCTCAACGAGCGCGGCGAACGCGACATCCTGGTCGTCGACGACCTGACCCGCGGCGAGAAGTTCAAGAACCTCGCGGATTGCCAGGTCGCCGACTACCTCGACAAGCGCGAGCTCTTCGACGCGCTCGAGTCCGAGCGGCCCCGCCTGCGGGCGATCCTCCACCAGGGGGCGTGCACGGACACCCTGGCGAGCGACGGGCGCTACCTGCTCGAGAACAACTTCGCCTTCAGCAAGCGCCTGCTGCGCTACGCGCAGCGCGAGCAAGTCCCCTTCGTCTACGCGTCGAGCGCCTCGATCTACGGCAAGCAAGGGCGCTTTAGGGTCGACCCCGCCAACGAGCGACCGGTCAACGCCTACGGCTACAGCAAGCTGCTCTTCGACCAATACGTCCGAGCCCGCGAGGAGGAGCTCGAAGGGACCGTGGTCGGGCTGCGCTACTTCAACGTCTACGGGCCGCGGGAGGCGCTCAAGGGGCGGATGGCCTCCATGGTCCGTCACATCTTCCTCCAGCTCGAGCGGGAGGGGGTGGCGCGCCTCTTCGAAGGCGCCGAGGGCTTCGCGGACGGCGAGCAGCGACGGGACTTCGTCCACGTCGACGACGTCGTGGCGGTCAACCTGCACTGCGCCGAGCAGCCTGCCTTGCGCGGGATCTTCAACGTCGGCAGCGGGCGCAGCCACAGCTTCAACGAGGTGGCTCGCTTGATCGCGGCCCGGCTCGGCGGCGGCGAGATCCAGTACATCCCCTTCCCCGAGGGCCTCGAGCCCTGCTACCAGAGCTTCACCGAGGCCGACCTCAGCGGGCTCCGCGCGGCGGGCTACACGCGGGACTTCCTCTCCCTGGCCGAGGGCGTCGAGCGCTGCCTGAGCGCGTGGGCGCCGGACCTGGAGTCGAGCCAGGCGCGCGAGGAGCGCGTGCGAGAGAGCGC
Source organism: uncultured bacterium (assembly GCA_937911525.1). GTDB lineage: Bacteria > Planctomycetota > J058 > J058 > J058 > NORP233. The sequence goes on along the minus strand of CALDQK010000705.1, from coordinate 14,709 downwards.
TTGAAGGCGGCCGTCGTCGGCGCGCGCCGGGTCCGTCAGGGCACCGGCGAGTACGTGGCGCGCGAGCTCGCGCGCCGCGGCGTCGACGTGGTGGCGATCGTAGGGACTCGCCCCGAGTCGCTCGCCGAGGCCCGAGCCAACCTCCACGAGCGCCACGGCATCGAGGCGCGCGGATACACCTCCCTCGAGGACCTGCTCGGCGCCGAGGAGGTCGACCTGGTCGCGATCTGCTCGCCGATCGGAGCCCACGAGGCCCAGGTCCGCGCCGCGCTCGCGAGGGGCTGCCACGTGTTCTGCGAGAAGCCGCTCCTGTGGCGCGCGGGCAGCGAGGACGATCCTCAGGGCGCCGCCCGCAACGCCGGCGTCGTCGCGGCGCTCTGCGCGGAGAGCCACGCGGCGGGCCGGCTGCTGAGCCTCAACACCCAGTGGCCCTTCACCCTCTCCGCCTTCGACCAGCTCCACCCGGGCGTGCGCACTAAGCCGTTGGAGCGCTTCGAGATGCACCTCGGACCGACCCGCCTGGGGGCCGCCGCCATGCTGGACTCGGGGTCACACCCCCTGAGTATGCTCTGGGCCTTGGCGGGCCCTGGTCGCCTGTCCCAGCTCGAGGTGGAGGACGCAGGTGCCTCAGGATCGGACGACTCCATGACGGTGCGCTGCGGCTACGAGCACCGCGCAGGCACCGCCGCGGTGTGCTTGAGCCTGAAGCGCTGCCCCAGTCCGCCGCGACCCGCTGGCTACGCCGTCAACGGGGCCGCCGTGGAACGACGAATCGAACTTCCGGAGTACCGGATAAGCTTGGTGCACGGCGACGAGACGGCCCTGGTGGGCGACCCGCTCGCGGACGCGGTGGAGGACTTCCTCACCCGCGCCCGCGCCGGCGAGCCGACCCGGACCGACGAGCTCGTCGCCCACGCGACCCAGTTGCATCAGCTCGTGCGAGCAGCTCAGCAGGCCACTTCGAGCCACGCGGGCGCCCTCGCAGGAGAGGAGACCTCATGACGAAGCTCCCCACCGCCGGCAAGCAGAAGCAAGTCGAGCTCAGCCCGATCCACGACTTCGCGGCCAAGCTGCGCCAGCCCGGGATCCTCGAGCGCCTCAAGGACTACGTCCGCTGGCAGGTCGAGTGGCGCAAGGCGCGCGACGAGGGCAAGCCCATGGAGGAGCTCTACTCCTCCATGCCGGACCAGGCCCCCCTCTCGATCAACCTCGACGTGACCACGGCCTGCAACTACGCCTGCGACCACTGCGTCGACTTCGACATCCTGAACAAGAACATTCGCTACGACCACGACAAGCTGATCGACTCGCTGACCCACATGCAGAGCAAGGGTCTGCGCTCGGTGATCATCATTGGCGGCGGCGAGCCGACGGTCTATCCGAAGTTCGGCGAGGTGGTCCGCCACCTCAAGTCCATGGGCGTCAAGATCGGCGTGGTGACCAACGGCAGCCGCCTGGACCGGATCCTCGAGGTGGCGGACGTCCTCGAGCCCGAGGACTGGGTCCGCCTCTCGCTCGACTCGGGCACCAACGACACCTTCCGCGCGATGCACAAGCCCAAGCAGGCCAAGGTCACGCTGGAGTGGATCTGTGAGCAGGTCCCCGCGATCAAGGAGAAGAACCCCAACTTCACCATCGGGTTCAGCTTCATCATCGTCTGGAACGACTGCGAGGCGAACGACTTCAAGATCCACGAGAACGTGGACGAGATCCTGGCGGCCGCCACGCTCGCCAAGAAGAACCGCTTCGACTACATCAGCTACAAGCCCTTCCTGACGCGGGCCGAGCGGAACAACGCCGAGATCGTCGAGCTGACGCAGGACGACCAGAAGGTCGACCCGATCATGGCCAAGATCCGCGAGCGGGTGAACGAGGCCAAGCAGCTGGGCGGCGACGGCTTCCGGGTCATCGAGTCGACCAACCTCAAGGTGCTCGAGAACGGCTCCTACAAGGACTACACCGATCAGCCCAAGAACTGCCACATGCAGTTCTTCCGCCAGGTGCTCAGCCCGCTGGGGATCTTCAACTGCCCCGTCTATCGCCACGTGCCCCAGGCCGAGATCGGCGAGAAGCACGGCTACGCGACCCCCGAGGACCTGCTCGAGTCGCAGCGCTCGACCCTCAAGCTGATCGAGACCTTCGACGCCAGCACCGAGTGCCGCGAGGTCACCTGCCTCTACAACCACGTCAACTGGTACATCGAGGGCTTGATCGACCACCCCGAGCGCCTCGACCAGCTCGAGCACAGCGAGGATCGACGCGACTACTTCCTGTAGACGCGCGCATCACACCTGCGTAGCCGTGGGCGCTCCCCGCGGCGGTCGCGGCGCGATACCAGCAGCCCGGGCTACTCGGGGAAGCGCTTGGCGAGCTCCTTGAGAGCATGACCCAGCCCGGTCTGCGAAGTCAACGCGTGCTCGCTAGACTCGACGCTCCCTCGCTCAGGAGAAGGTGGACTCGTGACCAACCAGGAGAAACTCGGCGTCGGCGCCGCGCTGCTCGTCGCGGGGCTGATCTGCGGCGCGATGCTCGTCTCGATGTCGAGCGACCCGCGCCGCGAGCACGCCAAGCCCGCGGCGGCGCAGGACGCCGGCCCCAAGATCCAGACGGTCTCGACGGGCGAGGAGGTCCAGCTCGCGAGCTACCTCGTCGAGGGCCAGCGCACGGTGGTCGAGTTCACCGCGGATTGGTGACCGGCTTGTAAGCAGCTCGGGCCTCAGTTGGAGGCCCGGATCCAAGCGCTGCCTGAGGTCCGCCTCGTCCGCGTCGATATCGGCAACTGGAACTCACCCGTCGCCAAGCAGTTCGGGATCCGCCGCCTGCCGACCCTGTGGCTCTACGAGGGCACCCAGCAGGTCAGCCAGGACACCCGGGGAGTCCTCGGCCAGCTGGAGTAGGAGCGCCGTGCCCAGCGGGACGCCCGCGCGGACCTGCGTGCACGAGGCCTGCGCTAGTGGTTGAACAGGAACTCGCGCGAGTTGAGCAGGGCCCAGAACACGTCCTCGAGCACGCCCTGGGGGTTCTTGTGGTCCTTCAGCCGCGCGGCGATCGCGGCCCGCTCCTGCGCGGTCGGCTCGCGGGTCAGGCAGGTCAGGTAGAGCTCGTCCACGATCCAGGCGGGCGTCTTCTTGCCCTCGAGCCAGCGCTTGACCTTCTGACCGGCGCGGATCTTGCCCGTGACGGTGTCCCCGTTGAGGAGGTGCAGGGCCTGACCGAGGTTGGGCTCCGTCTGCACGTCGCAGGTGCACACCCCCTCGCGGCGGGGTCGCCCGAAGGTGTCCAGGAAGTAGTTGCTGGTCGCGCCGTCGGGGATCCGCACCGCGCGAGCCCCCAGGGGCAGGCCGGCGAACTTGTTCGGGGCGCCCGTGGCCTGCGCGATCGAGTCCAGCAGGACCTCCGCGCGCAGGCGGCGCACGCGAGCGTGGCTCGCGTTGCGCAGGTCCTGCGCGTTGCTCCGGTTCGGGAGGGCCGAGCGCTGGTAGGCCTCGCTGGTCACGACCTCGCGCACGAAGCGGCGCAGGTCGAACTTCAGCGCGATCAGGCGCTCCGCGAGCGCCGCGAGCAGCTCCGGGTTGCTGGGCGGGTTGCTGACGCGCACGTCGTCGGGCTCGTGCACGATCCCGACGCCGAAGAAGTGCTCCCACACCAGGTTGGCCACGTTGGGCGCGAAGTAGGCGTTCTTGGGGTCGGTGATCCAGGCCGCCGCCACCGCTCGCCGGTCCTTGCCCCGTGTGTTGGGGCGCTCGCCGCCGAGGAACTTGGGCGGGACGACCTTGTTGGTCACGGGGTGCTTGACCTCGCCCCCGCGCCGATCGAACACGATCGTCTCGCGCGGGTCGCCCCCGCGCTTGCGCCCGACCTGGCTGAAGAAGGCCGCCCAGCCGTAGTAGTCGTCCTGGGTCCAGCGGTCGAAGGGGTGGTTGTGGCACTGGGCGCACTGGATCCGCATCCCCAGGAACACCTGGGCCACGTTCTCCGCCAGCTTCTTGTTGTCCCGCTCGGCCTGGAAGAAGTTGACCGCCGGCTGATCGAACACGCCGCCCTGGGCGCCGAGCAGGTCGCGCACGACCTGGTCGATCGGCACGTTGTTGGCCAGGCGCTCCTCGAGCCACTCGAAGTAGCGCAGGGCCGCCTTGGGGCTGACCTGGTTCTGGACGCGGCGCACGAGCAGGCGCTCGGCCCACTTCATGACCCACAGCTCGGCGAACTCCTTGCGCGCGAGCAGCCGGTCGATCCACTGGCTGCGCTTGGCCGGGTCCTGCGAGGCGACGAAGGCGCGCGCCTCGGCGGGGGTCGGCAGCTGGCCGCAGAGGTCGAGGGTCACCCGGCGCAGGAAGGTCAGGTCGTCGGCCACAGGCGAGGGCGCGATCTTGAGCTGGCGCAGCTTGTCCTCGACCAGGCGGTCGATCCAGTGGTCGTCCGGGCGCGCCTCGGGCAAGGGCAGCTCCGCCGCTGGGGGCACGACGAGGAAGCCCGAGGCCACGCTGTATTCGCCGTAGCGCGCCATGACCCAGGCCTCGCCGCGGACGCCCGCGACCAGGGTCTCGCCGCGCAGCTCGGCGGTGCGCGCGTCGGTGCTGAGCAGGGTCGCGAAGCGGGTCACGTCGCGGTCGCTGCCGTCGCTGTAGGTCGCGCGCACGACGAGGCGCTGCTGATCGGCGCCCTCGAGCAACACGCCCTGGGGCGGGTAGAGCTCGATCCCGGTCAGGCGCGGGGTGTCCTTGGCGTCGCCGGGGGCGCCCGCCGCGATCCACTCACGCAGGAGGTCGTAGGACTCGCTGTCCGCGCCGAAGAGCTTGCCTCCCGTGTGAGGCACGGCGCCCTCGGCCTTGCGCAGGAGCAGGCTCGCCTTGGGCGCGAAGAGGTCCACCCGCCGGGCCGCCAGCTCCCGGGTGATCCGGGTGTAGTCGCCGCGCGGGTCGTAGCCAAAGAGCGAGAGGCGGAAGCCGTCCTTACCGCGCGACGAGCCGTGGCAGCTGCCCATGTTGCAGCCCGCCCGGGTCAGCACGGGGAGCACGTCGTTGACGAAGCTCAGGCGCCCCTTGTGGGCCGCGCGCGCCACCTTCAAGGGCACGTCCAGGCGCTGGCCCGCCAGCTCGACCCGGAGGGTCGTCTGGCCGTCGCGCAGCGGGCGGAGGGTCGCGCCCTCGAGCTGGGCCAAGGGCGCAGCCAGGCTGAGGCGAGCCCGCGTGGTGACGTCGGCCGTCGAGCCGTCGGCGAAGCGGGCCTGGACCAGGACGGTCTGGAGGTCGCGCGCGCCGCTCAGCTCGAGGGCCGCGGGGAACACGCTCAGGGTCGCCGAGGCCAGCGCGCCCAGCGAGCTGCTGGTCAGCGCAGCCGCGCCAGGCTCTCGACCCGCGGCCGGGTCGGCCTGGGCGCCCGGCGCGCCGAGCAGCGCCAGGGCCGTCACGAGGAGGGAGAAGGAGCAGGCTCTGTTCAGGGCTGAGCTCACGGCTGAGCCCCTTCCGCGGCCTTCTGCCGCTCGTATTCCTGACGCAGCCGCTCGAGCTGGCTGAGCGGCTTCTTGGGCTTGGCCGCCGGCTTCTGCGCGGCTGGCTTGGGCGGCGGCTGCTTGGGCTTCGGCTGGGCCTTGGGCTGGGGGCGCGGCTTGTCGACGCGCAGCTCGGTCCAGCCGGCGTGCTGCTCGATCGTGCCGCCGGCGTGGGGGACGCTGACCCGCGCGAAGATCCCGCGGAAGCGGCCGGGGCGCACGCCCTTGCCCTTGGCGGCGACCTCGACGGGGAAGCGGAGCAGCTTGGTGTCCTTGTTCACGACCAGGTCCACGCTCTTGGCGAAGCCCGGCAGCCGGTAGAGGCGCGCGCGGGCCTCGCCCGCGAAGGGGCGGTGAACCGTGACCTTGCAGGTCAGCTCGGTCTCGCCGCCCAGGGTCACGCTGCCGCGCTCGAAGGCCATGGTCACGACCGGCGTCACGGCCTCGACCATGATCGGCCGGCTCGAGGTCCACAGCGGCCCGCCGCCGACCTGGGTCCGCGCCAGGATCACGATCGGCCAGCGCCCGAGGACGGCCTTGCCGTTGGCGTCGATCCGCAGCGTGGCCTCGGTCTGGCCCTGCTTGAGCACCAGCCCTCGCCGCGCGCGCCAGCCGGGCGGGTCGTAGAGGGGGTCGAGGCGCACGTCGCCCTTGAAGCCCTCGGCGCGCTCGATCCGCAGCGCGAGCTCGAGGTAGCCGTTGCGCACCAGGGGCGCCTTGGGCGCCTCCACGTGGAGCCGGAAGGGCGCGGGCTTGGTCACGCCCAGAGCCAGGCGCCCGACCTCGGTCTCGGCGTAGACCGCGCGGTTGGGGTTGCCGGTGGTCAGCTCGACGCGGTGACGCAGCGAGCCGCTCAGGCCGCGGGGAGCCTTGTTGCCGACGGCTCGTCCCTGGACGGCGAGCAGGCTCCCCGCTGGCGTGGCGCGCGGGTGCGCCTCGAACACGAGGGGCACGACGCTCGCGCCGGGGGGCGCGTCGGGAGCGTGGACGGTGACGCCGGAGGTGAGGCCCGCGACGTCGAGCGCGACCGGCGTGTTGAAGCCCTGGCGCCGGACGCGCACCAGGACCGCCATTCGGTTGCCCTGGGGCAGCGCGACCGCCTGGCGGTCCTGGTTGCCTTCGCGTCCGAAGCGGTGCACGGCCAGCTCGAGGGCGGGGCGGGCGGGGCTGATCTCGAGCCGGTAGACGAAGTCGGGGCCGCCGCGGTTGAGGAAGTCCCGCACGCGCAGGTCGTAGTCCTTGGTCTCGGGCGCGCGGAAGCGGACCACCGAGTCGGGCTCGCGCCGGTTGTCGTCGTTGCCGACGCGGTGCTGCCCGAGGCGATCCCACACGTTGACGACGCCGTCCAGCGGCGAGCCGAGCGAGCGGGCCCGCAGCTGGATCATGAAGGTCTGCCCCTTCTTGGCCGAGAAGGTGAAGAAGTCGTGGTCGCCCGTCTTCTCGAGCACGCCGTCGATCGCCGCGGGGAGGGTGATCTTCTGAGCGCGCTTGCGGTCGTTGGGCTCGCGCTCGAGGACGCCCTCGTGCTCGCTCAAGGCGAGGGGGAGCGGCGTCTGCGCCTGGGCCTCGCCCGCCCGGGGAAAGACCTCGCAGCGGCTGGCCGAGCTGACGGGCAGGGTCAGGGTCTCGCTGCTGACGCCGGCCGCCTCGCCCAGGTAGCGCAGCGAGAGCGCCTCGCCGGGGCGCCCGCCGAGGGGGAAGCTCGCGGTCGGGCGCGGGAAGGTGCCCAGGTGGAGCCGGTAGCGGCAGTTGCCGTCGCCGCGGTAGGTCGACTCGCGCACGCGCACGAAGTAGGTCCCGTCCTTGGGCAGCACGCAGCTGGCGACGGGGTCCTGGCCCGCGAAGGCGGTGTCGTCGCTCTTGGCCAGCTCGAAGCGGCCCTCGTCGAGGATCGCCAGGGAGGCGTCGAAGAAGCGGTGCCCGAGGCGCATCGCAACCAGCTCGGCCGTGATCCGCTGCCCCTGCTTACCCTCGAAGCGGTAGAGGTCGAGGTCCTCGCGCGTGACGCGCCCGTTGATCGTGCGCTCGAGGGGGACCGGCTGGGCGCGGTTCAGCTGGCCGTTGGGCTCCTTCTCGTTCAGCTCGGGCAGGCTGCCGACCCAGAAGGTGCGCAGCTCGGTCACGCCCGTGGCGGTGCGCAGGCGGAGCGGGTGCTCACCCAGGGGGCACTCGGGCGCCAGGCGGACCTTGATCCGCACCGCGCGCACCTCCCCCTTCCAGCGCTCGTTGCGGACCTCCTCGAAGCTGAGGACCTCGATCCCAGGCCGGTAGCAGAGCAGCTGCTGCGGCTCGGCCAGGCGTCGGCCCCAGCAGGTGATCGTGAGCGAGGTCCCGCGCTGGCCGCCGCGGGGCGTGACCACGTCGAGGTTGGGCGTGCCCTGGGCGCGCGCCTCGCTCGCGAGGGTCAGGCCGAGCGCGAGGGCGAGCAAGAGTGCAGCGCGCCTCACGCCAAGAGCTCCTTGCGCACCCGGCCGTCCTTGACGATCTCGATCGGGCGCGCGCCTGGGGCCATCAGCTCCTTGTCGGAGTGGATCCCCACCAGCTGATAGACCGTCGCGGCCCAGTCGGCGATCGGGAGCGCGTCCTCCTCGGGCTCGGCCGCGGTCGCGTCGCTGCGCCCGTAGGCCAGGCCGCGCTTCACGCCTCCGCCCGCGAGGACCAGGCTGAACACGCGCGGCCAGTGGTCGCGCCCGCCGGTCGGGTTGACCTTGGGCGTGCGCCCGAACTCGCTCGTGACGAGCACGAGGGTCGAGTCGAGCAGCCCGCGCTGCTCGAGGTCGCTGATCAAGGCCGAGTAGGCCTGGTCGAAGGGGGGCAGCAGCCGGTCCAGACCTTCCTGGATCCTGTCGTGGTGATCCCAGCCGCCGTAGCTGACGGTGACCCAGCGCACGCCCGCCTCGACCAGGCGCCGCGCGAGCAGGAAGCGCTGGCCCGCCTGGTGGCGGCCGTAGCGGTCACGCAGCTTGTTGGGCTCCTTGTTCAGGTCGAAGGCCGTGCGCGCCGTGGGGTTGTCGAGCAAGGCGTAGGCGCGCTCGTAGAAGCTGTCCATGGCGTTCAGACCGTCGGGGCGCGCCTCGGCGGGGAACTGCTCGCCGAAGCGGCGGTTGATCGCGTCGAGCAGCTCGCGCCGGCGTCCAAAGCGCTTGCGGTCGACGCCCTTGGCCAGGTTCAGGTCGCGGACCTTGAAGTCCTTGCGCGCGGGGTCGCTGCCGAGGGAGAAGGGCGCGAAGGCCGAGCTGAGATAGCCCGAGCCCGCGTAGGGCGTCGGCATGTTGGGGACGCACACATAGGGCGGGAGGTCGGCGCGCGGCCCCAGCTCATGGGCGACGACGCTGCCGAAGCTGGGGAACACCAGCGCGGGGCTCGGCGCGTAGCCGGTGAACACGTTGTGCACCCCGCGCTCGTGGGCCGCCTCGGTGTGGGTGACGCTGCGACAGACGCAGAGGCGGTCGGCGAGCTTGGCGGTCCGCGCCAGCCGGTGACCGAACACGAGGTCGTCGACCTTGGTCTCGACGGGCTTGACCGTGCCGCGGTACTCGAGGGGCGCGAAGGGCTTGACGTCCCAGGACTCCTGGTGGGCCAGTCCGCCGGGCAGGAAGATCTGGATCACCCGCTTGGCCTTGCCTTCGCGCGAGGCATAGGTCTTCTGGTCGGCGCGGGCCGAGCTCGCCCAGTAGGCGGTCGCGCTCAGGCCGAGCGCGCCCTTCAGCCCGAGCCCGAAGAGCTCGCGGCGAGTGACTGGATCCATGGGGGCCTTCCTTCCGCTCGCCCAGCGCCGCGTGGGGCGAGCAAGAGCCGTGGTGCTCGGAGGATAAGGAGCCCAGGGACGGAGTCCAAGGACGATTCGCGGCGTCCGGTTGCAGCGGCTCGCGGACTCCAGCGATAGACAGGGGAAGGCTTTCCGCCAAGTGTCCAGATCGGACGGGTTGTCGCCAAGTTTCGGCGTCCAATTCCGGGAGCTATGACGAAATCGCGACGATCGGATGGGAAGATCCCGCTATAAGGATCGGGTATGGGATCGACGACCACTTCAGCCGGGCTGCAATTGCTTGAACGACGGGGCGAACGTGCTAGAGTCGCCAAAGGGCGAGCTCGCGCTAACCCCAGACGACGCGGGGGCTTGGACGCCCCGACTCAGAACGGCAAGGCTGGCCATGGCACCCCAGGCAAGGGCACCCCGAGCAAGGGCACCCCGGGCAAGCCTTCCCCAACCGGTGGCCTACAGGTGAGCAGTCAGACGCTGGAAGAGCCAGACCTCTACCTCGGCCTGCTGGCTATCCGGAACGAGTTCGTCAACTTGTCGGAGCTAAAGCACTGCGTCGACGTGCGCCGGAAGCTCTTCGCCAAGAACAACACCGCCCTCGACCTCGGCGAGGTCCTCGTCCAGCAGCGCTACCTGACGCCGCAGGACCTCGAGTACCTCCACATGCTCAAGGAGGCCAAGTCTCCCGACGACACCGTGGAGATGAAGACGATCGAGGCCGAGTTCGACGCGCACGTCGCCGAGCTCAAGCCCGGCGCCGTGTTCGGTGACTACCGCATCGATGCCGAGCTCGGCCGAGGCGGGATGGGCATCGTGTTCCAGGCCTTCCACACGATCAAAGAGGAGGAGTGCGCCCTCAAGATCTTGATCGGCGGGAAGGACGCGACCGTCCGCGACATCGAGCGCTTCAAGAAGGAAGCGACCGTGATGGCCCCCCTGATCCACGAAGGGATCGTCAAGATCTTCGAGGTCGGGCGGCACAAGGGCCTGGACTTCATCGCGATGGAGTTCGTCGAGGGCGTCAGCATGAAGGAGCTCGTCGGCGACAAGCCGGTCGCCTCCGACGTAGCGCTGCTCGCGATCCACTCTGCGGCCGAGGCCGTGGGCTTCATGCACAGCCACGGGATCATTCACCGCGACATCAAGCCCGAGAACATCATGGTCCGGCCGGATGGCTCGGCGGTGCTGATGGACTTTGGCCTCGCGGGCTGGGACAAGATCGAGATCCTCGCGGGCCGCGGCAGCATCGGGACTCCGATGTATCAGCCGCCCGAGCAGGCCGACGTCAACGGCCCCTTCGGCAAGATCTCGCCCGCGAGCGACGTCTACGGCCTCGGCGCGACGCTCTACTACCTCCTCACCGCGCGTCACCCCTTCATGGGGCGCTCGGTCAAGGAGGTGCGCGAGAAGATCAAGACGATCCCGCCCGATCCGATTCGCAAGCTGAACTCCAAGGTCCACGCGGCGGTCGAGGCGCTCTGCCTCCGCTGCCTCAAGAAGCGTCAGAGCGAGCGCTTCCAGACCCCCAAGGAGCTCAACGCGCACATCGCCAAGGTGCTCAAGCTCCTGGCGGCCGAGGGCAAGGGCCAGAAGGCCCAGATCCGCCTCAAGCGCCGCGTGGCGGGCGCCCTGCGTCGTCGCTCCGAGAGCGCGAGCGGCGGGAGCAAGACCGCCAACAAGACCAAGAAGCGCGCGAGCAGCTCGGGCCGCAAGACCAAGAGCGCCATGGGCTCGGTGCGCGCCCCGCGCAAGAGCGGTCAGGGCCTGGTGGAGGCTCGCGGACGCCGCGCGATGACGGCCAAGCAAGACAACACCAACACGATCCTGCTCGTGGTGGGCATGGTCGGGGTGGTCGTGGTCGTGCTCGGGCTGCTGATGCTCAACTGAGCGCCTGCTAGCGGCCGCTCGAGCAGCTCCGGAACGCAAGAGGGCGGGACCTGGGTCCCGCCCTTCCCCGTGTGCAGCGCTCGCGCTGACGCTACTCCCCGCAGGGGTCCTGGGCCGGCTGCTGGGTCAGCTCGCCGTACTGGCTGAAGTCGTGCAGCTTCACCTCGTGGTAGGTGCCCTTGACCGGGCAGTAGACCTCGCAGGTGTCGAAGGGCTTGGAGTAGACGTGCACGCTCAGGGCGCGGGACTCGCCCGGGTTGCGGACCTGGTGGACCGGCGCGTCGAGGTCGACGATCCCCGGCTGCTCGCGCGTGATCGCCTCGAGGGGCCCCTCTTCGAGGCGGCAGGTGCCGGCCCCTTCGTCGCGGTCGTGGACGTAGTAGGTCTGGCTGCGCAGCTCGCCCTCCGCGACCACGACGCAGCACTCCTGGCCGCGGTGGTTGTGCACGTTGCTCACCTGACCGGGCTCCCAGCAGAGGGCGAGGGCCTCGAAGGTCTCGTCCCGGAAGATCAGGTTGCGCGTGTAGCGGTTGGGGAAGAAGAAGGCGTAGCGCTCCAGCGAGGCGCGGTCGAGGCGGTGCGTCTTGACGTAGGACGCCACGTGGTTGGCGAAGTCGTCCGCTGGAAAGGAGCGCAGGTCGTGGATGAACTGGTCGATCCCGACCGTCTTGACCGTAGCGATGTCGCTAGCAGTGTCGCTCACTAGGTCGCTCATGGGGGGCTCCTCCGTGCTCGGACAGGCCTCTGGGGCGACCGTCCTCCCGATCCGTCAAGGTTAGCAAAAGGGTCTCGCTGCCCGACAGCCTCAACTGGGCGCGCTGAGCGGTCCCGAGCCTACTTCTGCCCCTCTCCCAGGTGCGGGCGGGCGTGGTTCATGGCGTTCAGACAGTAGGCGGTCGCGAGCACCGGGTTGCCCTCCCACCAGGTCTTGTCGGCGTTCTTGAAGGAGCCGTCCTCGCGCTGGCGCGCGCGCAGCACGTCGAACAGGTCCCGGGCCCAGCGCTGCTCCCCCTTGGCGGTCTTCAGCTGGGGCTGGCCGAGGTGCTGGAGGCACTTGGCGAAGCTGAAGAAGTAGTAGTAGAGCCCAGCCTGCTTGCCGTGGCGGCTGCCGCGGGCGCCGAGGCCCCGGTTCTCCTGGAGCGTGTAGTTCTGCGAGATCCAGCTGGTGGCCGCGCGGACCGCCGGGTCCTCGGGGCTCGCGCCGGCGTAGACCAGGCTCAACAGGCCTGCGTAGGTCATGCCGGCGTAGCTGTCCGGCGCCTGCTTCCCGCCGGCGGCGGGGTTGTAGACGAAGCCGCCGTCGTCCTTGGGGGTGAAGCCCGCCCCGTCGTTGGTCTCGCTGTTGTTCTGGCAGCGGCGCAAGAAGGTCATGGCGCGCTTGAACACCGGGTCGTCCTTGGCGACGCCGGCCTCGTGCAGGGCGGCGAGCGCCATGGCGGTGTTGGAGAGGTCGGCGCTCGGGCCGCCCCGCCCGCCCGCCTTGACCGGGCCGTAGGAGAAGCCGCCGTAGCGCACGTCGTCGGACTTGAAGCCCTCGGCTTCGTCGAGCTGGGCGCCCTTGAGGTAGGCGACGCCCTGCTTGATCGCGTCGGCGTATTTCTTCTTGTCCACCGCGCAGAGGGCCATGATCACGACCGAGGTCCGGTAGGCAGGGATCCCCGCCCGACCGAGCACGAAGGACCCGTCCTTCTGCTGGGTGCCGACGAGGAAGTCGGTGGCCTTGCCGAGGGCGGGCGCAAGCTCCTGGCGCAGGCGCTCGGGGGCGTTGGCCAGGGCCTTGGCGACGATCGCGGTGATCCCGACCTCGCCCTTCTGGCCGCGCAGCTCGCCGAAGCCGCCGTTGTCGTGCTGCTGGGTGACCAGCCAGCGAGCGGCGGCGTCGTAGCACTTGCGGTCGGCGGGGGTCTCGGCCGCGGTGGCCACGCCAGCGAGCAGGAGGACCAGGGGCAGGGCGTTGCGAATCATGTGGCTACTCTCTTCCCCAGCTGTGGGGCGCGGAGCACGATGGGGGCCGAGCGGAGGGGAGCGCTCCGGTCGACTTGAGCCGGGCGGAGGGCGGTCTCCAACCAGCCCCTGGCGCATTGTGCATCACCTAGACTCGCCGCATGCCGATCGTCTATCGCTGCCCGGAGTGCGCGCACCGCGGCAAGGCCCCGAGCAAGGCGGCCGGACGGACGGCCAAGTGCCCCAAGTGCGGCGAGCGGATCAAGATCGAGCCCGAGGGCGAGGAGCCCCCAGCCAAGACCGCGGGCAAGACGGGCAAGCGGAGGGCGAGCGAGGCGCCCAAGGCCGCCCCGCGGAAGAAGCGTCGCAAGGCGCCCCCGGAGGAGGACGAGGACGTCGCCGAGGAGGGCGAGCCCGAGGAGCCGGACGAGCCTGAGGAGCCGGACGAGGGCGACGAGGACGAGGGCGACGACGAGTCCGACGAGCCGCCGCGGAAGAAGCGGCGAGGCTCGGCACTCGGCAAGGCCAAGGGCGTCAAGAAGAAGGCCGTCGGCGGGCGCGTCGGCGCCCGCGCGAAGGGGCCGCGCGGCAAGGGCGCCCGGGCGACGGGGAAGCGGCGCCGCGGCAAGCGGGGCGGCAGCGGAGCGCTGCGGGTGGTGCCTGCCCTCAAGGGCGCCGTCGGCGACGTGCTAGGAAACCTCAGCGTGTGCCTGGCGGCCGTGTTCTTGTTCCAGGTGGCGGTGGGCGTCGCGGCCTACGCGGTGCTCCGGGCCTCGCTCGCGATCGCCTCCAGCCCCGCCGTGTTCGGGCTCCTGCTCCTGGTTGGGCAGACGCTGGTCATGGCCGTCGCGAGCTACTTCCTGCAGGGCCTGAACTCGATCTGGCTGGCGATCGCGCGCAAGGAGCGGCCGAGCCTCAGCCAGCTGGTCGAGCGCTCCCCCCTCGACGGGGTCACGGGCGCCTTGGTCGCGATCTCGCTCGGCCTCCTCTGGTGCGTCGCGGTGTTCGCCCTCGTGGCCGTGATGCAGGGGACGCGCTCGGGCAAGACCCTGATCGGCAGCGCGCTGCTGATCTTCGAGGGCTCCTGCTTGTTCATGCTCGTGAGCGGCTTCGCCCAGATCTACATCGTGGATCAGGCCCAGGACTTCATGGGCTCGCTCAAGGCCGCGACGGGGCTGGTGACCTCGGCCTGGGCCAAGATGCTCGGCTACGCGATGCTCTGCCTGGGGGCCTACGTGTTCACCAGCATCGCGGTGGTGGTCTTCTTGAGCATGCTCGGCCTCGGCGGGCGCCAGCCCTCGCTGGTCGCCGTGCTGGTGAACATGCTCGTGTCCTTCTGCGCCAACGCGGGGATCATCTCGGTGATCGGCGCGTCCATGGTGCGCCTCTACCTCCAGCGCACCTCGGACTGAGCTCGGGTCAGTCCTCGGCGACGGTCAGGGTGATCCCGACCTCGGCCAGGTTCTGGGTCTCGAGCTCGAGGTCGGCCCGCGTCAGCGGGTGCTCCTCCAGCCAGTCGGCCTCGAAGCGGAGCGTGATCGACTCCTTCTCGGCGACCACCCCGAAGTAGGGCAGCGGGCGGGCGCGGCGGGCGCGGTTGAGCAGAACCGCCAGCCGGAGCAGG